>JABDJC010000056.1 GCA_013003395.1 Acidimicrobiia bacterium | reverse complement strand
CGTTCATCTGGTCGCATGGTGCTGCATTCGGTGATCACCGGACCCGCCCGCTTCGCCGGGAACAGCGTCCCGAACCGGGTCACTTCTTGTGCCAGGTGCCGTCTGCACCTTTCTCGTAGTCGTTCTTCACGGCCGACCATGCGGTGGCATGGGCACGCGATTCGTCCTCGTCGTATTGCTGCCAGGCGCTGTTGAAGGCTTCCTTGTAGATCTCCTGGGCGTGCTGTGGAACGCTGTCCTTCACGGACTCCGGCAGATCGTTGATCGAGTCGTACGGCATGGCGATTCCTCCTCTCGTCGACACGCTTCTGAAATACCCGAAAACGGTGACAGCGAAACGGGCAACGCCTCTCGCCAGGCGCGCGATGTGTGGGTCTCGACCTTTGGCGCAACCCGCCGAGCCGAGAGTTGGTCGACGAGTCGACGGCGAGAGAGATCGTCGATGCGTGGGACGCGCAGCAAGACTGAACGCGCTGAACCCGCGGACCGGCCGTTCGAGTTTCGACTCAACACCCAGGTGCTTCGGAGCGTACGGTTGTACGACGAATGGGGAGGTGTCGATTGCTGACCGAGCCGAAGCTGGCCGATCGCATCACCGACCGAGTGCGCTGGATCGCAGCGCGGGGTATTGCCGCCGTCGTGGCTGGGATACTGGTGCTGGGTGTTGGGGGCCGCCTGGTCATGCTGGCATCCCGGCTGCTCCATCCCGACGCTGTGGGACGTCTCACGGAGAACGGCAACCGGATCGGCGAGTTCACCATCGACGGGACCATCGGCCTGATGATCTTCGGCGGACTGCTGGGCGGCCTGTTCGCAGGCGTGGTCTGGGTAGTCGTGTACGAATGGATCCCGCGTCACTGGGCCCTCGTCGGAGCAGGCTCGGTGGCCATCGGAGGGCTCTTCCTCATCGAGGCCGACAATCGCGACTTCCGCATCCTGGATCCTCCGTCGATCGACGTCCTGCTGCTGCTCGGACTGGTGTTCGTGTTCGGCGCCGTCATCGTTCGACTCGACCGCTGGCTCGATGGTCGGCTCCCGCCGGCCCGATCGCTTCGGGCGATCGTCGTGTACGTGGTGCTGGTCGGTTTGGGTGCGCCGATCGTGTTGCCGACTTTCGGAGGGTTCCTCAGCAAGGAGTTCTGCTTCTGCGAAACGCCTCCGGTGTGGACCGGACTGTTCCTGCTGTCGGCCGCCCTCGTGTCGCTGACTGCGTGGATCATCGACCTGCAACCCCAGGCGCGTCGTCCCGACTGGCTCTCGACCGCAGGCCGGCTGGCCAGCCTCGGTGCAATCACTACTGCAGCAATCCATCTGGCAGGCCAGGTGTCAGCCATCCTCTGATGACAATGACCACGTCGTGTGGACCGGGCGATCTCAACGGATCGGCGGCATCTCCGTCATGGAGTGGACGGCTCGTCCTCCATCGACGCCAGGCTGGATGCTTTGCGCTCATCGGAGCGCACCGACCAGAACGCACCTGCGCTCAGGGTCGCAAACGCCGCTACCTGGGCAGCCCTCGAGCTCGGAAGGTCGGTTCAGCGTCCTGCTGACATCGCCTCGACGCGGCGGTGCTCGACGACAAGCACTGCGAACAGCACAACGACCACCAACCCGAGCAGCACGACACCGTCGAGTCCCGCGCCGATAACCACTATCGCCGAGATGATGACGGCACCAACCAGCCGTTCTCGAGCCTGTGCCCGAAACGCTCGCCACACCGCGAGATAGACACCGACGAGGAACATGGCCAGACCGCCCGCGAGCATCAGCCGGAAGGCGATATCAACCGGATCACCAGGATGGAGGGTGATCTCCTCCAGCGCTGCCGCTGCGAGGATGATCCCGGCCACGATGGGGGCGTGCGTCCAGGTGTAGATGTCTCGCACGAACCTCCCAAGTGCGTTGCCCTCGAGCCTGGAAGCCGCATACTCCAAACCGGGGCTCGGCCGGTCGAAGTACGCCCACCACAACAACCCGGCGAACGCGCCGGAGGCGACAAGCGCAACCACGGTGGCTGCCGAAAGGCCGTCTCCTTCTCGGAGGGCAGCAACCACCGGGATGCCGATGGCCACGATCACTTCGCCCAGCGCGACGATCACGATGAGGGCGTGCCGCTCGGCGAAGTGTCCGGGGCGGACCAGCCAGTCGCCCTCCCCCGCTCTGACCATCGCCACCAACACGATCGCCACCGCCACCAGCCAAGTCGCGACGCGACCCGATCTTTCGACGAACGATCCGCCGACGAGGATTGCGATGGCGACTGCGTTGGGGGCGATCCAGCGGTAGATCACGTCGCGATAGCCGCTGTGAGCACCGATGAGCAGCGTCTGCATGCGGAAGCCGATCAGCATGATTCCGGCCAATGCCACGGCGAACACCGGACCGCCGCCCTCGAGGGCGGTCGAGGTCGAGGCGGCCATGGGGATGCTCACGACCGTGGCCACGAGGAAGAGCGAGCGCACCGGCCGGCCGTTGCCGGAGATGGCATTCGCCGCCCACGTCAGCTGCTGCCACGGCAGCCACAACAAGGCGAACAGGAGGGCTGCCCGGCCGACTCCGGTCCAGCTGTGGTCGGCGATGAGGACGCCAACGAGCTGGGAGAACGCGAACACATACGCCAGGTCGAAGAACAGCTCCACCGGATCGGCGGTGAAGTCGTCGGTGGGAGGTGGGAGCTCGATGCCTTTCAAGACGTTCGAGCCTACGCATTGCCGGCTGATCAAGCCAGCGGTCTGCTGCCGGTTCCTGAGCTCGACGTGGGCGTCGCAAAGCATTCTGAGCACCCTCAGAAACCGGGAACCGGTAGAACTCTCCGAGCGTCACAACCGGAGATGAGGGCGGGATTCACCCGTTCCGATGCTCCAAGGAGAGAACCATGCGGCGCCTGTCTGCGCTTGTCGGCCTCGCTATCGCCGCCGCATCCTGCGGTGGAGGAGAAGCGAGCGACCCAATGTCAACAACCACGACGACGGTGGTCACCACGAGTACGACGACGACGACAACAACCACTGTGCCTCCGAGCACGACGACCACGCTCCCGCCCGCTGATACGACGCCCCCGGTCATCACCGTATGGGGCAGCCTCGATCGGTACTCGACTGACGGGACCATCACGGTCTCTGGCAGCCTCGACGAGCCTGCTCAGGTGGGCATCCCGGGCGCTGCGGTCAACGAACTCTCAGAGGTCGATTGGTCGGCTGAGTTCGAACGCGAAGTCGGCGAACACCGGGTGACCATCACGGCAGACGACCGCGCCGGCAATCGATCGGAACTGGTGCTGCACGTCACGGTGGATCCCGATCTCGAGATGGTGTTTGCCTACGTCACCAGATACGACGGGTTCGCGGTCACGTTGGACGACGCAACGTTCCTGACCGGCGACGAAGCAACGGCGGCAGCTCGTGAAGACGGGGCCATCGGAGACGACGAAACGGTCCCTAACGACTTCTACATCCGCAACGAGGAGCCGGACGTGCGCAACCTCGCAGTAGGCGACGACGCGCCGGTGGTCCTCCAGACCTGCTTCGTCGACGGCGAGTGCGTGCGTGAGACGGCGGTCAACCTCGAGCAGTGGGCCGGGTTGCTGGTCGAGCAATCCGCAGGTGGTCTCCCTGAGAACTGGCAGTGGTACGGGGCCGGGTCGCTTCCCTACTGGCTGACTGTGCAGGACGGCGTCGTCGTGCACATCTCGGAGCAGTATTTGCCTTAGGAGGCGCAGGAAGGTCAAGCTGTCAGCATCGCGCCGCTCGGTGCGCGACACTACACCGGTGATCTCGATCGACCTTGCTCGCCGCCTCGCCGACGCCGGTCTCCTCTGGGAGCCGGAGGTAGGCGATCGGTTCATGATCCCGAACCGCGATCTGGACGACGAGGTGTTCTCGGTGAGCGACATGACCATCCAGGTCGACAGCATCAAGGGTGTGCGACAGATCTTCTTCAACGGAGCTGTCGAGTGGGCTCTCGACTCGATCGAGCAGGGCCACGTCGTGTGGCTGCCTTCGGAGGCGCAGCTTCGATCTGCACTTGGACGGCGATTCGAGTCACTTGAGCGATTGGATACCGGTTTCCGCTGCATTTCAGGCGGCGTGTCGTTCGAGGCGACGTCGGCGCCAGACGCTTACGGCGTTGCGTTGGTCCACCACCTCGAGCTGGGTGGGGATCGAGAGTCATAGGCAAGGTGATCCTCGCCGCCGGCGTACACCTTGGGCATCGGTCCGGCCGCTCGTCGGCCGAAGGTCATCGCGGCATGTCGCATACGCCTGGCACCGAGGTAACGACTCGAGCGTGGTTTCGCTCGGAACCGTGTCGCCGTCGCAGCCGATCCGATCGAGGGAGGAGGCGCCATCCATGACTGCTCCCGCCATGGACCCCATGCTCAGCCGAGCGTTTCGAGGATCGTTTCCACGTACATGGCGATGTCTCGGAATGAGGCGACACCAACCGGTCGACCCGATTCTCCGGTGAGGGGCACGTGGGAGACCTCATGGCTCAGCAGCTCGCTGATGCCGTCGGCTATCGCCGATCGAGCGTCCAGCGAGATCGGGTTGGGATCCATCACGTCCCTGACCAGGCGCTTCGACAGGTCGGAGTCGTTGCACCCGATGCGAGTCTGCAGGTGGAACTCGGTCAATTCGCCGGCGAGATTCTCCCGTTCATCGACCACCAGCACCGAACCAATGCCGCGAGCCCGCATGTGGTGAATCGCCACCTCGACAGGATCGTCGAGGTTGACGATGACGGGAGCACTCATGTTGAGACCCGTGAAGTCGACCAGGGTCAGTCCGTGGTGAGCGGTCGCCTCCCCGACACTGCCAGAGATCCGGGACCGCAACATGTTCGCGATCGTGTCCATGACGGTATAGAACGACAAGTTGCCCACCAGCCGATCGTCTTCGTCACTCACCGGGACACTGCGCACCCACCAGTGGTTCATGAGGGCGAGGCCATCGGCCACGCTGTCGCTGTTTCGCATCGTGCGCACGGGACGAGTCATCTCTTCGGAGATGGGGCGGTTGAACGAGCCCGGTCGACCGATCACACGCTGCACGACGTCGCGCTGGGTGAAGATGCCGACGAGGTCGTCACCTGACAGGACGCAGGCACACGACCGGCCGGCGGCGGACATCAGGGTCACGGTCTCGGCAACGGTGATGTCGTCCGGCACCGCCACGTAACGAGTCAGGTCGACGCTCGATACGGAGGTCGCCGCCATTGCGTCGGAAATACTCATCTGGTCCTCTCATAGATGTGGGTGGGTGCGCGAGTTGCGTAGCGGCCAACTACCTGCTTCATCGGTAGATCGCCCACGATGGGACCGGAGTCACCGCGATCGCGGCTGCTCGATCGCACCTGGCAACGATGTTTGCGTATTGCTCGCAATAACTCAAAATCAGCAGCCGCAATGGGGCCGCGAGAGCGAGAGTGATTGGTGCCAACGATGTCCCAACGCACCGACTAGCGCATTTCTCGGCACCTTGGGCGCAACCAGGCCACCGCGTCCGCTGACGATTGCTAGGTTCGAAGAGACCGACTGGAGTGCGCCAACCGTGGACTGTTCCGGGTTCGTCGTGCAGTCGAAGCAATGCGAGAGGAAGGTGTCCTGGCATGGCTGAAGAGGACTACACCGAAGTCACCGAGGCGTACGAGGACTGGGAAGCAGAACAACGGCGGAAGCGGCGCGAGGCCATTCGGAGCCGGCGCCCCTTCGAGGGACTGCAGGTCGACCCCGACATCGACTTCTACCCTGAGGTCGCGGATCGCGAACCTGGCGATACCAACATCGTCAAGTGGGGATTCGACATCCATCCCCAAGTCACGTTCTGGTCCGCTGGGATCCTCATCGTCTTCATATCATTGACCTTGCTCTTCCAGGATCAGGCCTCTGGGGTCTTCAGCAACGTGCTCAGCTTCGTCGGCAACAGTTTCGGCTGGCTATACATCCTGGCCGCCAACATCTTCGTCGTCGTTGGCTTCTACTTCGCGTTCAGTCGCTACGGCAAGATCCGTATGGGCGGCCCCGAAGCCACGCCTGAATTCTCGACCGCGGCCTGGTACGCCATGCTCATCTCCGCGGGTATGGGTATCGGTCTCATGTTCTGGTCGGTCGCAGAGCCGATCTTCCATCTGGCTGGGCCGCCGCCGCTGTTCGGCGTCGAACCAATGACTGGAGAGGCCGGGAACGCCGCACTGGCAGTGACGTTCTTCCATTGGGGTCTACATCCATGGGGTATCTACGCGTTGGTGAGCCTCGCCCTGGCATTCTTCGCCTACAACCGGGGTCTGCCGCTGACGTTTCGATCGGTGTTCTATCCCATCTTGGGCAAGCGCATCTACGGGGCGTGGGGCAACGTCATCGATGTGCTCACTGTTCTCGCCACCCTGTTTGGCCTGGCGACATCTCTCGGACTCGGGGTAGGTCAGGCCGCGGCCGGATTGAACTTCTTGTTTGGCACTCCGACGAGCACGGGATTCCAGGTGTTACTCATCGCGATCATCACTGGTCTGGCGACCATGTCGGTCGTTGCCGGTCTCGATGCGGGCGTCAAGCGATTGAGCCAGATCAACATCAACCTGGCGTTGATCTTCATGGTGTTCATCATCATCGTGGGCCCGACACTCTTCATCTTCTCGGTGTTCACCGAGAGCCTCGGCGAATACATTTCGGTGCTCCCCCAGCTCTCGTTCTGGAGTGAAGCGTTCAGCGACACGACGTGGCAGCAAGGGTGGACGATCTTCTACTGGGGTTGGTGGATCTCGTGGTCGCCGTTCGTGGGCATGTTCATCGCTCGGATCTCGAAGGGGCGCTCGGTACGCGAGCTGATCCTGGGAGTGATGGCCTTTCCGACCTTGCTGTCGGCATTGTGGATGTCGGTTTTCGGCGGCACCGCCATCGACCTGCAGCTCCGTGGTGTTCGAGACGTCGCCACCGCCGTGAACGAGAATGTTGCGACGGCGCTGTTCGACATGCTGCAGGCTTTTCCGTTGTCACAGGTCACATCGTTGCTCGGCATTCTCCTCGTTGTGTCCTTCTTCGTGACGTCATCAGACTCCGGGTCGCTGGTCGTGGATCACCTCACCTCGGGTGGGAAGCTCGACTCTCCCAAACCGCAGCGCGTCTTCTGGGCAGTCATGGAGGGATTGATCGCATCTGTCCTGCTCATCGGCGGCGGCCTCGGCGCTCTGCAGACCGCTGCCATCACTACGGGACTTCCCTTCACGATCGTGCTGCTCATCATGTGCGGCAGCCTCTATATGGCCTTCCACGAGGAACTCGACCTGTTGGAGAGCCACTACGACGCCGCGCTCTTCCGTTCCAGACATGGCGCACTCCTGGCTCACCACGGGTTGGGGGTTGACGGTAAACCGGTAGACGAGGACGTCCCCCCGACAGTGGAGGAAAAGCCATGAGGACGTCGAGAGCCTTGCTGATCGCAGGCGTCGCGCTCCTGACGCTCGCCGCCGCGTGCGGAAGCCTCGCTGAGGATGGGAACGGTGACGGGGGGCCCGCAGCCGGCGATGGCCCGCCCGGTGGTGACATCACGATGGCCCGAGCGACCTGGGACACCGGGTGGTTCCAGGCAGCGATCTACGCGCAGCTCCTCGACGAGTTGGGCTATGACGTGAGCGACCCCGCAGAACTCACGCGAGACGCCAACACCTTCTATCCGGCACTTGCCCAGGAAGAGGTCGATCTGTGGGTCAATGGGTGGTTCCCACTCCACGACATCTACCTCGAGCGCGAGCTGTTCAGTGGGCAGCTCACATCCGAACCCATCGAGCCGGTCGGTTTCCAGGTGAAGGCGGGCGCCATCCAGGGCTACCTCATCGACAAGGCCACCGCCGATGCGATGGGGATCACGTCGATGAGCGACCTGGCCGATCCGGCCGTAGCCGCGATATTCGACACGGATGGGGACGGTCGTGCAGACCTGTACGGCTGCAATGACGGCTGGGGTTGCAACGTCGTCATCGATGACCACATCGACGAGTTGGTCTGGGGCGGCAACGTCGAACAGGTGGTCGGTGAATACAACGACCTCATCAATGACATCGTCCGCCCCCGCATCGGCGCCGGAGAGCCTGTGCTTTTCTACACCTGGACACCCAACTGGACCATCGACGTCGTCGTGCCGGGCACCGACGTCGTGTGGTTGGAATCCCCGGCGCTGCCAGATGAGGAAGCGGACACTTCCGTGGCCGGATTGGCGGGTTGCGCCGCGGGCGATCCGTGCGAGCTGGGTTGGCCCGTGAACGACATCCGGGCAGTGGCGAACATCGAGTTCCTCGAGGAGAACCCCGCGGTTCGACGGCTTCTCGAAGTGGTTGAGATTCCCCTGCAGGACATCGCCGATCAGAACGCGCGGATGGCGATGGAAGCCGACTACACCGATGAAATGGTGCGAGCCGACGCGGCCGCTTGGATCGAGATGAACCGAAGTCTCGTCGACGGCTGGCTGGCGACGGCACGAGGTACCTGATAAAGCGAAAATGACGCCCTGGCTCCGTCCCGTCCGATGGGGCGGTCTGGACCCTTCGACACATTGATGAGTCCCGCAACCGCTTGCGGTTCGAGCCGCTCCTGGACGTACCATTCGTTGATGCCCGCTGTGGTGGCGAAGTCCGAGACGGTGCGTGGCGAGTCGAGGGCTTCGCAACAACCGAGGCTCCTGCCGATGTGGATGGACAGCAGTTCGAGCTATCCGATGGCAACGTCGATGAGGCGGTCGTCGAGTGACTGAGCCATGCGATTCGTCTCTCTGCTCGCGAGATACCGAGGTTCACGAAACGAGGCTCGGCGTGGGACTTCATGTCGAGTGGCTGAGCCAGTGGCGTGGCGAGATGGCAACATGTGCCGGTGGATGACGACGTGACAGGTGACCAGGGACGGTTCGCCGACCCGGGATGGACCACCGCCGAGCTACTGTCGGGAACCGTGCTGATCGAATGCCCGACCTGTCGCTCTCGTGCGCAGGTCGTAGCTCGAAGGCCAGCCAACAAGGGTTTCGGGCCTCGTCGGCTCTCGTGCGGTGAGTGCGCGTACGTGGCTGACCATGATGGTAACGAGTGGATCGTCTACGAAGACGGTCGCGACCCGTGGTTTGGTCTCCCTCTCTGGTATCGCAAGCAGATTGCGCTCGGCGTCTTGTGGGCGTACAACGAGGATCACCTCGAGGCGCTTCGGGACTACGTCCTCGCAGATCTCCGTGAGCGTCAGAAGTCCGAGTCGTCAGGCTGGGCCAATCAGAGCATCTTCAGCCGGCTACCAAGCTGGATGAAGAAGGCGCAGAACCGCAAGCGAATCGCCGCTGCACTCGACGACATGCGCCATCGCTAGAGCAGGCCAGGGCAAAGCCCAGCCTGGTGGTGATTCGGTGCGCCACTCGACCCAAGGTGTAGATGTCAGCTGCGCATCGTCGTGAGGAAACCTTTCGAACCAAGGGTCATACCCCGAGGTGCCGACCCGACACACGACGCGATGTTGGTTCGTGCACGGTGTTTGGAGTTCGGTGCGGCCCTTCGTCACCTGCATCGGTTCGACCATGGCTTGCGACCACACGCACGTAGCGACCGGTCCAAAGTCGTTAGATTCTCGAAGAGAGTCATGGCTTCACACAACATCTACGACGACCCGGACTTTTTGGCCGGCTACTCCAGCCTGAAGCGGCAGGTCCATGGTCTCGATGGAGCGCCGGAGTGGCCGGTTCTGCGCACGCTGTTGCCCGACATGGCGGGCCGGCGTGTCGTCGATCTTGGATGCGGGTTCGGATGGTTCAGCCGGTGGGCAACGGAACATGACGCAGCATCGGTGCTTGGTATCGACATCTCTACACGCATGCTCGAACGAGCCCGCGCCGAGACAACCGCAACGTCGGTCGAGTACCGATGCCTCGACCTCGACGTGCTCGATCTCGACCCGCGCTCGGCTGACGTCGTGTTCAGTTCCCTCGCCTTGCACTACGTGCGCGACCTCGACCGGCTGATGTCGACGGTTTCCGCAGCACTGGTGCTTGGTGGCTCGCTGGTGTTCTCGGTGGAGCATCCCATCCTGAGTGCTCCGACGAGCCAGGAGTTCGAGTCCAGCGCACAGGGAGACCGGATCTGGCCGCTCAACAACTACCTCGTCGAAGGTGAACGAGTGAGGAACTGGTTCGTGGACGGCGTCGTCAAGCAACATCGCGCGGTGGCGACGTACGTCAACACCGTGCTCGATACCGGCTTGATCGTCGATCGCATCGTCGAGTGGGGTCCGTCTGCCGACGACATCGAAGCCCGACCGGAATTGGCCGACGGTCTACACCGACCGTGGTTCCTCATGCTTCGAGCGACCAAACCAGCCACCTGACGGTCGGCGCCCGTGTGCCTCCGTTTCCGGAGAGCTGACGCCGTTGCGACCAGGCGGATGCAGTACCCGACTCCATTCAACGCGATCGATGGCACGCAGTGATGGTCCGAAAATGCCGCGCCTGGGTCGTAGATCGTCACGTATGTTTGAAAGGCAGGCATAGGCCGAGAAGGGTGCGACATGGCCAACGAATTCGACCGTCCGGACACCATTGAGCAGGCGGGTTATGCAGCAGCACGACGAGGTGCACCGGCTGATCGAGCAGGTTGGTGTGACCCGAAGCGTCCAGATGAGCGACGCGGTCCAGCGGACGGCGCAGGAGCCCCAGGTGACGGACCAGTCGCTCTGTTCGGTGCGGACGATGGGTTCGTAGCCACATTTCACGGCGAGGAAGTGACAGTCATCCCGTTCGCGGCAATCGGCGCCGACGGCGACGACGCCGTCATAACGCGAGCTGAGCTGGAGTTCGAGGCCGTCAAGGTTCGCCACGCCGGTCGCGGCAAGCCGCTGCGGCTCTACGCGGTCGACACCCGAGGAGCGCTCTGGTCGATCGATTTCCGGCCATACGACGAGTGCCCGACCGTCCAGGGCATCGCCGAGACCCCCCGGTGCCAACGAATCGCCGGCGACGACATCGACGTCCCGATCCGTGACGTGGTGGTGCTCAGGCGCAAGGTCTTGCTGCAAACCGAACCCCGAGATGGCACCTATGAACTCCTCGACCTCGACACTCGCTCGGGACGGGTCACCTCGCTCGGGACTGTTGCGCTGGACCCCGACATCGCAGCCCTCGATCCCCGTCGCCACGACATCCTCCTCGCCAGGGAGAAGGGCGAGCTGCGCCTGGTGGTCATCGACGACACGCGCCCGGATGCTGCCATACAGATAGGGGCCTTGGGCGTGGATCGAGTCACTGCGGCTGCGGCCGTCGACGGCACCCACATGGTGCTCGCTCGAAAAGGCGGCCTCATCGACAAGGTCGATCTGCGCACGGCCGTCCCGCCCAGCACGACTGGTGTGGCCGATCCGCTGGCCAGGGTCTGCCTCCTCCTCCGCCGGCTTCTCGAAGCGTGCGGGTGCGGCTGCCACGGCAAGCCAGACCCTGTCGACCCTTCGGACCCCGATCGCCCAGACGACGGCGGACACCAGGACGACGAACCATGCGACGAACGGCACTCGGCAAAGATCGGATTCACCGCATACCGGATCCATCGAGTGGCGAGTCATCTGGTGGCGGTCGACAAGACCGCAACACACATGGCCGTGCTCGACACCAATTTGAACGTGCAGTTCGAACGCACACTTGACCGGGGAGGTGCGCTCATTGCGGCGGGGCAGCCTCATACGCAGAATCTGTTGGTCTACCTCCCACGTCGCAATCAGCTTGAAGCGTGGGGTGTCGCCGATTACGTCAGCCAGCTCGACGGGCGTCTTCCCGACGACTTCATACTCAGACCGACCCAACCGATGACTTCGATCACCTACTGGGGATCGAAGTATCACCGAGCCGATCCAAACCCCCACCTGAAGATCTGTCTCTTCCCGGTGACGGAACCTGGCCAGGCATACAACGACGCCGACATGACCGAGCTGATCGACCAAGTGGACCCGAAGATCTTCGCCAAGGTCGACGACTACTACGACGAGAACAGCTTCGGAGAGCTGGCCATCGACTTTGACGTATTCGGCCACGACATCGGCGGGTCACGCAAACCGCTCGTGCTTCCCCAGGCGATGGCCAACTACTGGCATCCGCCGTTCCGGGCCGGAGGTTTGACCGTGGTGATGCCGGCCGACTGGACGAACCCGATATCGTTCGACGGCAACGAAGCCCTCGAAATTCAAGCGAATCCTCGAGCCGGTGCGGTGAAGACGTACGACGTGCCGTTTGCGGCGATGTGGTCGTCGGCAAACGTCGGCGCGTTCCCGTTCGACGTCACCTTCGACGGTACAGAGAGCGTCGAGCTGACCGTCGAGACACAGGACGGCGACACTCACGTTCTCACGGTGAACTTCCCGGCCGCCAATCTGAGCGTGAACGAGGGCGGCGACGTTGCCGGTTTCCTGACCGACCTCGGCACGCACGTCACAGACGCCATCCGAGCAGCAGAGGCGACCATCGCGGGCAGCCCGACACTGGTGCAGGACGTCGTGTTCCGCCGCATCCCGTCGTCGACCAGCTCCCAGTTCGGGCGGATCCTGGGCACGTTCCGCAACGAGCCGGTTGCTCCGGCCGACGTCACGCAAAAGGGCCGCATCTCGGTCACGAGCGCAGGGGCGGTCCCTGCGGCGTTGTCTGACATAGGGCTGTCATCGTCGTCACCCTCCGGTGTGATGACCTCGCGGGTGGGCGCCAACAACTACTTCCGCGAGTGCTTGCGGGCGACGCAGGTCGATGCCGGCGAGGGTCCGGGCGGAACCACGGCGTACTTTTCCACCACTTTCAGCAGCACGGAGGACGCCGTCGCTGAGGAGCTCACGGGCAACATCAACCTGACACAGGACACCGGCGGCGAGGAGGCCACGATCGAGGTCCTGTCGAGTTCGGGTCTGGCCGGCACCGGGTGGAATGTGGCGTCGCCGGATCCCGGTAGCACGAGCAACCCGAACAACTCCAACGCGTTGCGGGATTCGATCGACCTGGTCAACGACACCTTCACCGCCGCGCTCGACCACCTCGAGGCCACCACCGCATGGAACAGAGCCACGGTCGAAGCGATGTTCGCCGACTACGACGTGATGATGATCGCCCACGTGGGCGCCCCGCACGCGGGCATTCCGCTTGCGGACCAGTGGGACGCCGACGATCCGGTCGATTTCGGCTCAGCCCGAATGTACGCCCGCACCGTTGTCGCTACGGACCAGACGCCGCCGGGCGGTGAGGACCCGGTGCAGATGGGTACATCCACCGTGATCGGGCAGAAGTTCGCCCACTTCTCGGGGGCCGACTTGAACAACTCGGCCGGGGTCATGGCGCACGAAGTAGGTCACGCCATAGGACTCCCCGACCTGTACTCCGCCAACGGCTACCGGGACGACGTCGAGTACGTGGACCCGTGGGCGATGATGGCGGGCGGCAACTGGAAGTTCCACCACTTCTGCGGCTGGTCCAAATGGAAACTCGGATGGATCGACGACGACCCCGACCCGGATGTCAATCGGACGATCTTCGTCGACATGCCTGCTGCGGCGGCGACCGAGACCACGGACGCATGGCTCGTGCCAGTCGAGTTCTGGGACAACACGATGCGCAGCGACGTGCGAGATGAAGTCGGCGGAACGGTGCCGATCGGTCAGCTGATGAAAATCAGTCTGGGGAGCGACGGTGGCGTCACGGCGTTCTTGGAGCTACGCGCCGACGGATCACTGTTCTCCCAACTGTTGGCTCCGGAGCCTGCTGTGATCGCCACCAACGGCCTCGATCCCGACTCGGACCGCTCATGGGCGGTGAACGGGTTGTATCGCCGGTCCGTCCACCTGTTGAACGACGGCGCCGAACTGCAGAACGTCGGCGACACCTGGGACTTTGCTGCGGCCCCCGAGTTCCCGGTCAAGGGAACGGTCGCCGAAGTCGTCGACGTCCGATCGATCCGAGGCGGCGCAGTTCCGGTCTATCGCGTCCGGGTCGAGCGCGAGCAGGCCGAGTTCGTCGATCTTCATTTCCAGGACCACGTTCCTAGTTACAAGAGTCCGGACATCTGGGTGGACTGGACCGGCGACAACGCCGACCCGAACGTGCCGCGCACGTACCCGATCGGCACACCGACGGATCAGGGCGAAACGGTGCGGTTCCCAAACAGCGGCACTGAGAAGCACTTCGTGGTGGCGCGGGTGCACAACGCCGGAAACGTGCATGCCGAGTCGGTCGACGTGCGTTGGTTCGTGTGCGACCCGCCTGGGGCCGGCGACGACGGTCGTTGGGTGGACCGAGGCACCCTGACCATTGGGACGGTGGGAGCCGGCGCCAACGAGCTGACACCGTTCGAGTGGGCGGTCGACGCAGCAACCAACGAGCACCAGTGCATGAGGATGGAGATCATCGATTGGACGATCCCGGCCGCTGTCGACCCGGCGACAGGCGACACCGTGGCCTTGGCATCAGACGACGTGAAGCTGCAGAACAACAACGCGCAACAGAACGTGTTCGACTTCGAAGCGCTGGCCGGCTCACCGTACCCACCGATCGACTTCCGGATGCAGGTCCACAACGACCGGCTCCGCACCGAGATCGCAGCCCTTGTGCCAGACGGGCTGCGGTATGGGTCGAAGTTGACGATCACGCCACGCGAGTGGGCGATTCCGAGCGGCGAGGCCCGGATCTTCAATTGCAGGCTGGAACTCGACGAGACGATCATCGTGCCCGGGTGCGACAACGACAGCGGTTTCCTGCTGACTGCGTGGCGCCGAGGCGGCGAAGCCGACGAGAACTGGGGCAGCTGCTTCTATCACGTGCGGCCCAGGTACAGAACGGGAATCGAACTGCTCGACGGAAGTTGGTTCCACGGTCGAGTGCGGGTGTACGGCAGGCTGATGGCACTGACCGATACTCCGCTGGACCTTGCCGAGGACATGCCGCTGTGGGTTCGAGTCCGAATGTTGCCGGACGCTGCGGGCAGCGACCCGCACTGGCAGACCGTGCAGGTGCTCGGTGATGGCAGCTTCACGGTCGACGCAGTGATCGAGGACAGCAAGACGATGGCGGTGCAGGCGTGGTTCGACCGCACGGACCGATTGGGTTCGTC
>JABDJC010000041.1 GCA_013003395.1 Acidimicrobiia bacterium | reverse complement strand
GGTGTCGGTTTCCTCGGTCACCGGCGAATTCGACCTCATGGCGGAAGTGCGTGCCAAGTCATCGGCGCACCTCGGCGAACTGCTCGACGACATCCGCGCCATCGTTCCTGGCAGGACCCGCACCGTGCTGGTGCTCAACTCGTTCATGGAGGGGCGCGTGCCCCCTCTCGACAGCGACCCAGATGGACGACAGTAGGCTCAGGCGGATGCATGAAGCATCGCCGACCTCGTCACTCACCACCGACAACCGATCGGCGTGTCGCGTGCGACGGCGACGCTGGATCGACGGCCATACACCTATCTCTCCCCTGCGGAGTACCTCCAGATGACGTGGAGTCGAGCCGACCACATCGACAAACTCGGCGAGGACCGCACCTTCGACGTGGTTGTGATCGGCGGTGGCATTGTGGGAACCGGCATCGCTCTCGACCTCTCGGCAAGAGGCCTCTCGGTCGCCATCGTCGACCGAGCCGACTTCGCTTCAGGCACCTCGAGTCGGTCGTCCAAGCTCTTCCACGGCGGAATCCGTTACCTGCCCCAGATGCGCTTCGGAATGGTGCGTGAGGGTCTTCTCGAGCAGCGGGTCCTCACCGAGATCGCCGACTACCTGTATCAGCCGCTCGATTTCGTGTTGCCCACCTACCACGGGGTCGGATTCGGCGACATGCCCAGTTGGCTCAGCCACCCCGCCCTGATACCACCTGCGTTCGGCTTCGGCCTCTGGTTTTACGATCGCCTCGGCCGCCGCCCGAAGGACAGCTCGGAACGCCTCACCGCCACCGAGGTGGCCGCCATGGCGCCCGGGTTGCGCACCGAAGGCATGACCGGCGGGTTCCGCTACCGAGACGCCAAGACCGACGATGCCCGGCTCGTGATGGCTGTCGTCAAGACGGCCGTTGGCCTCGGTGCCGTCGCCGTCAATCGGTGTTCGGCAACCGGGGTGCGCAAAGTCAACAAGGGCTACGTCATCGAACTCGAAGACACCATGTCGTCGGACAAGTACGAAGTCGCCACCAGAGCGGTCGTGACCGCAACCGGAGCGTTTGTCCCCCCGCCCATCGACGGCGAGGCGCCTGCCCTCGGGGTGGCCTTGTCGAAGGGCGCCCACTTGACCATCGAAAGCGAGCAGTTGTCGCTCGGCAGCGAGGCCATCGTTCTTCCGGAGACCGAGGACGGTCGAATCATTTTCGTTGTGCCCTGGGGCAACCACGCCATGGTCGGAACCACGGACACACCGTTCGACGGAGACCCGTCCCATCCGTCAGCCAACGATGAGGATATCGAATACCTGAAGCGCCACCTCGTGCGCTACTTCGACATCGACGAACCCGACCCGATCAGTGCATGGGCAGGGCTCCGGGCGCTCGCCGTCGAACGCGGCGAGACCACGGCCGAGGCATCGCGAGCCCCCGTCATCAAGAAGGCCGCCAAGAACTTCTACCAAGTGGCGGGCGGCAAACTCACCGGATATCGGGCCATCGCCGAAGAAGTAGCTGACGAGGTGGCAGACGATCTGAAGGTGTCGGCCAAGTCTTCCACCGAGGACCTGTCGCTGGTCGGGTCTGGCGCTTCGGTCGCCGACATCTTGGCGGCGGCACGCAACGCGGGCCTCGACGCCGAGTACGGCGACAACCTGTACGAGCGGTACGGCCAGGAGGCCATCGCCGTCATCGACAAGATCACGGAGGTGGGACTCCATCGCCTGCATGAACAGTTGGAGGCAGGCGAGGTGGCCCACATGGTCACCCACGAAGCCGCCACCCGTATTTCCGACGTCACCTTGCGGCGGACTCGAGTCTCGTGGGAGACCCGCGATCACGGACGGTCGGCTGCACCAGGCATCGCCAAAGAGCTGGCTCGCCAGCTCGGATGGAGCGACGCCCAGGTCGCAGCAGAACTCGAAGCGTTTGAAGCCGAACTCGTCGCAGAAGGTCTTTGACCGAGGCGATCAGGCGGGCAAGCGCTCCGCCAGATACTCCTCGACCTTGTCGAGGCTCACCCGATCCTGCGCCATCGTGTCGCGATCGCGCACGGTGACCGCCTGGTCTTCGAGCGTGTCGAAGTCGACCGTGACGCAGAATGGCGTACCGATCTCGTCCTGTCTGCGATAGCGGCGACCGATCGCCTGCGTCACGTCGTGCTCGATCTCCCAGCGATGGCGCAACCGATCGGCGAGCGGCGCCGAGATCTCCATCAGCTCTGGCTTCTTCGACAGCGGGAGCACCGCAGCCTTGACGGGTGACAGTCGCGGATCGAGCCGCAACACCACCCGCGTGTCCTCGTTGACGATCTCTTCGGCATAGGCGTCGATGAGGAACGCAAAGGTGGTCCGAGTCGCGCCGGCGGCCGGCTCGATGACGTGCGGATAGAAACGTTCGTTGTTCGGCTGATCGAAATAGCGCAGGTCCTTGCCGCTGCGGTCAGCGTGAGCCTTCAGGTCGAAGTCCGAACGATTGGCGATGCCCTCGAGCTCATCCCAACCCCAAGGGAACGCGTACTCGACGTCGCTGGTGCCCGACGAGTAGTGCGACAGTTCGTCCTTGCCGTGCGGCCGCAGCCGCAGATTGTCGGCCGTCATGCCCAGATCGAGATACCAGCTGCGGCGTTCGTCGAGCCAGTACTCGAACCATTGCTGGCTTTCATCCGGAGCGCAGAAGAACTCCATCTCCATCTGCTCGAACTCCCTCGTGCGGAAGACGAACTGGCCGGGAGTGATCTCGTTGCGGAACGACTTGCCGATCTGAGCGATGCCGAACGGCAACGTGAGTCGAGCCGTGCGACGGACGTTCTCGAAGTTGATGAAGATGCCCTGCGCGGTCTCGGGTCGCAGGTAGACGACGTTTTCTTCGGATTCGACGGGACCCATGTGGGTGCGGAACATGAGGTTGAAGAGTTTTGGATCCGTGAACTTGCCCCGCATGCCGCAGCTCGGACACTGCTCAGGATCGTCGAGCTTGTCGAGCCGGGAGCGGGTGTTGCAGTTGGTGCACTCCACGAGCGGATCGCTGAACGATGCCACGTGACCGGAAGCCACCCACACCTCTGGCGACTGGAGGATGGCGGAGTCCAGGCCGACGACGTTGTCTCGCAGTTGCACCATCGAACGCCACCACTGGTCCTTGACGTTGCGTAGGAGCGCTGCACCGAGCGGGCCGTAGTCGTACGCGGACCGCAGGCCGCCGTAGATCTCCGATGATTGAAAGACGAAGCCGCGCTTTTTGGCGAGGTTGACGATGGTGTCGAAGTCGGCAGGCATGAGATGGTCTCCTCCTCCACTGGCAGTGGGGTCGTTCCGTTGTCCCGCTGGATGCGGGGGTCCCTTGGTGGGAGCCGGAGTCTAGGCAGGCTCCTCAGCGTCGCTGATCACGCCACCGAATCGGCGTTTGCGGCCTTGGTACTCGGCCACACACGCCGCCAGCGTGTACCGGTCGAAATCTGGCCACAACGTCGGCTCGAACACGTACTCGGAGTAGGCCGACTGCCAGAGGAGAAAGTTGGAGATGCGGTGTTCGCCGCTGCTGCGCACGATCAACTCCGGATCGGGCATGTCCGCAATGCCGAGGTGGTGACGAAGGGCGTCCTCGTCGACCGCGGCCACGTCCAGGTCGCCGGCCAGAACCGCCGCCGCCACTCGCCCGGCGGCTCGAACGATCTCTGCTCGTCCGCCGTAGTTGAACGCGAACACGAGACGCATCCGGGTGTTGTGCTTCGTCATCTGTTCAGAGTTCTCGATGAGGTCCTTGAGCGGCCCCGGGATGCGGTCATCGGCGCGATCACCGAGATAGTGAATGCGGATCCCCATCTCTTTGAACTGCTCGGTGCGGCGCTGCAGCAGGTCGATGTTGAAGTTCATCAGGAACTCGACTTCGTATTGCGGCCTCCCCCAGTTCTCCGTGGAGAACGTGTAGGCCGTCAGCCACTCGATGCCGAGCTCGAGGGCTCCTTCTATGACGTCGAACAGCGCCGGTTCGCCCTGGACGTGACCGGCCGTGCGGTCGAGGCCTCTGGCGTTCGCCCACCTGCCGTTGCCGTCCATGATCACGCCGACGTGACGGGGAACCCGATCGGGATCGATCTCCGTGTTGAGGATTTCAACCATCGAGAACAGCGAGACTCACGAGACGGCGCTCCAGGTGGTACTCCATGAACCTCCGGGTGACGCCCATCGCATCGGACGTGAACGATGGGTCGACGGGCGGGAGCTCTCCGAACTCAGCCGAAGCAATGTCGGCGAGGTAGTCGGTGAGTCCTGCCTTCAATGCGTATGCGCCAGGGGTGCGACACTTCTCGCACAACACGCCACCAGCGGGGAAGCTGAAGCGCGTAAGGTCTTTCTGGCTGCCGCAACTGGCGCACTCGTCGAGTGCCGGAGCCATGCCGATCACTCCTGCCGCTTTCAAGAGGAACGACGGGACGAGGTCGGGATGGAGCCGCTCGGACTGGTCGAGTTCGCGGAGGCCACGTTGGAGCAGGAGGAACATTCGCAGCGAGCTCTCCTCCTCTTGCGCCACGGCGTCGATGACTTCGACCATCGAACCGGCGGCCACCACCTTGTCGAGGTCGGCCCTGATGTGGGAATGGGCGTCGATGAGCGTCACCTGATTGATGGTGTCCAGATTGCGACCCTCGTACAACACGAGATCGACGTGGGCGAACGACTCGAGCCGGCCCCCGAAGCGGCTTTTCGTCTTGCGAACGCCCTTGGCCACCGTGCGACGTTTCCCGCTGTTGGCGCTGAGGAGCACGATGACGCGATCCGCTTCCCCAAAAGGATAGGAGCGCAGGACGATGCCTTGGTCGCGGACGATTGCCATGGCGCGATGGTACCGGTGATGCGGACAGAAACCGCGTCGAGTGTGCTTGGACCCGCGCTCACGGCGATCGCAAGCACACTCGACGATCAGGGCAGCAGGTGGGTGAGCCACGGGGCCCACCCAATCTGCTGTCCCCCACTACGGATTCGGAACGACGATCGCTCCGGAGATGATGTCGGCACGCAGTGCTTCGAGATCACCGACCAAGTCGTCGATGAAGCCTCCGCTTGTCGCGTAGTCGAGACCGCCCGCAGCCAGGTCGAGTTGATGATCGCCAGGCATGAACGTGCCGGTCACCTGCGCCTCGATGGCGTTGTAGACCGCCAGATCCACTCGCTTCATCATGGATGTCAGGATGTGGGGCTGCAGATCTGCCGGCACTGCCAGATACTGATCGGCGTCCACTCCGATGGCCCACACATGGCTGTTGGCCAGTGAGAAGTCACGGGCCGCTTCGAAAAGCCCGATTCCCGCAAAGCCTGCAGCGTGGAACACCACGTCTGCGCCGGCGTCATACATCGCCACTCCTGCTCCATAGGCTGGAGCCGGATCCACGAATCCGGGCAGGTAGTCAATCAGCACGGTGGTATCAGGATTCACGTGATGCACACCGGCGGTGAACCCGACTTCGAACTCATGGATGATTGGAATATCGAGCCCACCGATGAATCCGATCACGTCACTTTTGGACGTCATTGCTGCCGCCGCTCCGACCAGGAACGAACCTTCGTTGTGTGCGAAGGTGATACCGGCAACGTTCGGTGCGTCTGTCAACCACTCGACGGCGCTGTCAACAATCACGAAGTTGACGTCGGGTCGATGCGGTGCCGTAGCAAGCACGGGGTCGACGAACAAGAAGCTGATGCCGATGACCATGTCACTGGTGTTCGCAAGGGTCCTCGTGACCCGCGTCAGCGGCAAGAACTGCCCGCCATCGGTGAACTGATCCAGCTCCTTGGCGAAGATCGGGAAATCCTCCTGGGCCTGCACCAGGCCCTCGTGTGCCATGTCGTGGAACGACAGATCGCCGAGGCCGGCACCGTCGTATCCCACACCGATCACTTGCCGGTGCGCAGCCGACGCAGGAACGGTCATGGCTACCAGCAGCGCCGCGACGGCGGCCAACGCAATGTAACTCCATGGGCGTTTCGTGCCCATAACAAACACCTCCCTTTCAATTCCAAGCTATCGAGGCGGGATAGCGTGGATAGGGCCGGAGGTCCTGTTCTATCGAGTGTGCTTACAACCGCGCTCAGGGCGATCGCAAGCACACTCGACGATCCTCCGGGCCCAGGAACCGCGTCGAGTGTGCTTACGTCCGCGCCCAGAGCGACTCCAAGCACACTCGACGATCGGGAAGCAGGTGGGCGAGCCACGAGACGCACACGTTGGACGCCGACGTGCTTGACTCGGTGGATGGCACGACTCGACGATGACGAAAGACAGAAATTCCTCACCGATCACCGGGACTGGTCGCTCGATGAGGAAACCATCAGCCGAACGTTCAAGTTCGGAGACTTCAACGAGGCGATGGGATTCGTCACTCGGGTGGCGATCGCTTCAGAAGTGGCTGACCATCACCCTGACATCGACATCCGCTGGAACAAGGTGACGATCGCGCTCAGCACGCACTCAGAGAATGCGCTTACGTCGCGAGACACTTCCCTTGCGTCCCAGATTGATGGCTTCCTGGAGTGAACTTCCCGCAGGGATGACCTCACCGGCGACGCAGTCGAGGAGTTCGACGCTGAACACTTCGGTGGCCGCAACTTCGTGACTGTTCGACACGGCACGGACGAACAACTCGGCCGGTTCGCCGTCACGGACGAACGACTTGCCGAACTGGACCACAGTCGTCCAGGTTCCGTCTTCGGACTGTTGCAGCTTCTGCGTCGTCGGACGATCAAGTCGGTTCAACCAGGTCATCGTGATCGTACGGGCGTCAAAGTCCGGGTCGACGACGTTTACCACCACGGTCAACTTCGTCGGTCCGAGGTCACACGCGACCCCATCCACGATGTACACCACACTCGGACTGAACGACACCTCACCGATGACGGTGGTCACCGACTCGACAACCACCGTGACTTTTGCGTCGGCGCTCAGACCGCCCGCGTCGGTGACCGTCACGATGAATTCGTGGAGACCTTCCACAGGAACGAACTTCTCGCCCACCACGAGGAACCCATCATCAGTGGTCGCAAACTGGTCGGTGCCGCTGACGCTGTAGGTGAGCTTGTCGCCGGCATCCGGATCTGAGGCATTCAACGTGCCGACCGTGTCCCCCGCCTTGAAGGTCGCGGCGATCACAAACTGAAGATCGTCGATGCTCGGGGCCTCATTGGCGTCCAGCACGACGACATCGAGAACTGCCTCGCCGAGCCCGCCTGCCGAATCCGTAACCGTGACGGCCAGGCGGTAGCTGGAGACTTCCTCGAAGTTCAGCTCGGCTGTCAGCGAAACCTCACCTGAACTGCCGTCGACCGCAAATGGTCCATCACCTGTCAACGCATAGGTGAGGACATCGCCTTCGAGGTCTTTGGCTGCGATCGTTCCGACGACGGAACCGACTTTCTCGTCCTCGCTCACCTCGATGGTCTGGTCCTCCACGATCGGCGGACTGTTCTCGCCGCCGTCATCGAGGACCGATATCGAGACAGAGTCCGAGACGAGTGCCTCGCCATCGGTGATCATGTAGTCCAACTGGTCTTCGCCCACATACCCGAGTGGCGGCACGTAGAGCAGCTGGTCGCCACTGAGTGAGAACGTTCCGCCCGCTGCTGTCTCAAACGGGTTGATGAACACGAACGACAACGCATCGCCGTCGACATCCTGATAGGCGCCGAGGACGTCGATGAGCAGCGGCGTGTCGACCATCGTGCTCACCGAAGGCGCGGTACCCGTCGGCGCATCGTTCACACTGTTGACGGTGACCGACACGACGACTCGCGTGGTGTCGATGCCATCGCTCATGCCATAGGTGAACTGGTCGATTCCGTTGAAGTTTGGCGGCGGTGTGTATACGAGGCTGCCTTCGGTCACGGTGCCGCCCGCAGCGCTTGTCGGGTCGAAGAAGACCATCGTCACTGCATCGCCCTCGACGTCGAAGACGGTGGTCATCGGGTCGAAACTGACCGAGCTGTCCTCGTCGACGACAACCACGACCGGATCCAACACCCGAGGCGGATCGTTGACGCCTGCGACGGCGACGCTGACCGTACCGATCGCAGACGCACCGGCGGCGTTGCGAGCCGAGTACCGGAACGAGTCTGCCCCGAAGAAGTCTTTCTCTGGGACGTACGTGACGATCCCGCCGTTGATCGTCAAGGTCCCGTGACTGGGAGCCCCAACAACGGAGAGTGTCGCAGCGTCCAACGAAGCGTCATCGTTGGCGAGTACCGCTACGTCCACCGGTACGTCTTCAAGCGTCGAAACGCTGTCATCGCCGGCCGTGACTTCAGCAATCGGCGGCGATGTGGTGGTCGTCACCGGAGGCGCCGTCGTCGTGGTGACCGGAGCGGCCGTCGTCGAGGTCGTAGGGGTAGGCGTAGCCGTCGGGGCTGCTGTAGTCGCGGTCGTGCCACCCGCCGCCGGAGTCGTTGTGGTGGTCGTTGGAGGGTTGGTGGTGCTTGTCGATGTCGTCGTGGTCGTGTCCGGGGCAACGGTGCTTCCCGGGGTCGCCACGGGAACGTCCTCAGGGGTCGCGGTGCCACCATTGCCGTCAACCACGGTCGAGGAGAGCACAGCAACGTCCGGAGCCGGTTGATCGCCCGACAACAGGCTGACGGCGCCGATCGCTCCGGCGCCGATCGCGACAACGATCGCCAGAGCTGCCGCAACCTTGCCCATGCCGAATGCGGCCCCGCTCGCTGCCGATGCCGCGGCTCCGGCGGCGCCAGTTGTCGCTCCGGCGAGTGCTGTTCCGCCGACTCCCGGAGCGTTCGTGGCGGCCACCGCAATTACGGCAGCGCTGGCAGCCGCAGCCCCTGTCGCCGCCGCGCCGGCGCCCGCACCACCGCTCGACTGCCCGCTTCCGGTGAGGGCAGCGCCGCCTCCGAGCGCGGCCCAGATGGCGGCTTTGGTTCCAGCCGGAGGCGGTACCAGCGCAAATGCGGCGAATGTGGCGAGGGGCAGCACGAAGGCTTTGCGGTTCTCGTCACACGTGTCGCAGGTTTTGGCGTGGCGCTCAACCATCCGCCGGATCTCCGGCGTGACCGGCGGCAGGTAATAGGGAGACAGCAACGACTCGAGCTTGGCGCAGTCTTTAGTGCCTCGGCGAGCGAGGATGTAGATGCCGAGCGAATCACGAATCGACGACTTCATCCGATTCACCATCGTGTAGGCGTTGCCCTTGGAGACGCCCATCACGTCGGCAATCTCGGCGCTCTTCAAACCCTGCCGTACATGCAGATCGAGCACGGTGTACGTTCTCGTGTCGAGACCAGCAGCGGCCTCCCAGACGACCTCGGCAACTTCACGTGCTTCGACCACCCGTTCGGGCGAGCTCATCCGGTCTTCGTCGACGATCCGCATGAGCGGATTCGAGCGACCCGGCTCCTCCATCGCTGGCGTCGGAACAGACCGCTTGCTGCGCTGGATGAGGTTGAGACCGTTGCGGTGAGCGATCGTGAACAGCCAGCTCCTAAACGATTCGGGCTTTTCGAGGTTGGGCAAGGTCTGCATTGCCCGAATGAAGGTGTCCTGAGTGACGTCAGCGGCTTCCTGCCGGTCTTTCAGCAGACGAGCGAGGAAGTCGTACACCCGAGGAAAATACCGGGAGTAGAGCTCAGCAAACGCGTCTTCGCGACCATCGCGCGCAAGAAGAACGAGGTCTGCATCACTTGAAGGAAGTGGCTGTACCACTCAAACGGTCCTGACTCCGGGAAATCGACACGGAGAGTACTGGCATTCGAGGCCAACGTCGACCACACCCCACGCGACAGGAGGCTGCTCTTGCAGCCTCCTGACGCCACGCACGGTTGTTCCCCCTCCCGCCGGCAGCCTGACCCTCGATTTTCATCGAAGCTTCCACCGTCTGGCCCTTGAACCGTGCGTGTGTTTTTTCCCCTCGTGTCCCCGTCAGTGAGACCAACGAGCGGGTCTGTTCTTACAGAACATCACGGTATTTGTGAAAGAATCTCCGGGAATCAGAAACCGAGGCGATCGAGCATCTGCTCGGAACGCTGCCAGTCCTTCTCTACTTTGACCCGAAGGTCGACGAACACGTTGACTCCGAAGATGGACTCGAGCTCCTTGCGAGCTGCGCTGCCTGCGTCCCTGATGAGCTCACCACGCTTGCCGATGACGATGCCCTTTTGCGACTCACGCTCGACCAGCGCCTTTGCCGACACCACGAGCGTGCCGTTCTCCCGATGCTCGAGTTCGTCAATCACCACCGTCAACGAGTGCGGCAGTTCCTCTCGAAGCCGGTCGAGGAACTTCTCTCGAATGATCTCCGAGATGAGCAAGGCTTCCGGCTGGTCGGTTGTGGTCTCGGGATCGAAGAAGAACGGCCCGTCAGGAAGGCGGGAGGTGATTTCCGTCAGCAACGGTTCGAGGCCGTTGCCCTCGAGCGCCGACAACGGGACGTAGGCATCGAAGTCCCAGTCTGATGCCTCAGCGAGTCGATCGGCGATCAACCCCGGTGACGCCTTGTCGACCTTGTTGACGACGAGGACCACCGTCGCTCCAGCCTCTTTCAGTCGTTCCGCAATCAGCCGATCGCCTGGACCGACCTTCTGGGTGGCGTCGAGCACGAAGACGACCACATCGGCGTCGGTCAATGTTCCGTACACGAGACGGTTCAATCGGTTGCCGAGAGCAGTCTTCGGCTTGTGAAGGCCGGGCGTGTCGAGCAGAACGATCTGCGTCTCGTCGAACGTGAGAATTCCCCGAACCACATTGCGAGTGGTTTGCGGCCGCGACGAGGTGATGACCACCTTCTCGCCCACGAGCGCATTCACCAAGGTCGATTTTCCGACGTTGGGACGGCCAACGATTGGGACGAACCCGGAAACCGTCACGAAATCGATACCCTCACCCGAGAGACGCGTCTGCCCTGGACTCGCTCGGCCACCAGGCGATGTCTGGCGTAATCAAAGGATTCACCTTCGCGAGGGACTCTTCCGGCGAGCACCAGGACGAGCCCGCCGACGGTGTCGCACTCCTCGTCGGAGGCTTCCACACCAAGGAGATCGACGAAATCGTCCATGGCGAGTTTTGCGTCGACGAGGTAGCCCCCGTCCGGCAGGTTCGTGACGAGCGGCTCTTCGTCGTCGTATTCGTCAACGATCTCGCCAACCAGTTCCTCGAGCAGATCCTCGATGGTCACGAGACCGGCGGTTCCGCCGAACTCGTCGACGACGATCGCCAGATGAATCTGTTTCGCCTGCATCTCGCGAAGCAGCTCTGGCACCCGTTTGGTTTCTGGCACGAAGTACGCCGGGCGCATCAACTGATCGGCAGGTTGGTCGCGGCCAACCGCGTCTCGAAGGCGTAGGAGATCCCGGGCATAGAGAATGCCGAGGATGTCGTCGACGCTCTCCCCCAGCACGGGTATCCGGGAGCGGCCTTCTTCTATGACCAGATCGAGCGCCTCTTCACTCGACGCACGACTGGAGAGAGAAATCATGTCCGGTCTCGGCACCATGACCTCGCGCACCAGGGTGTCAGAGAATTCGAGCACGGAGGAGATCAGGTCTCGTTCCTCGGAGTCCGTCAGATGGTCGTCGTCCTCCTCGTCATCGTCTTCGTCCTCGACGATGAAGTCCGACGCGCGTTGGCCGAAGTTCACGGCCAACGTCAACAGACGCGAGAACCTGTAGGCGATCACGCGGGGCCGCCTCCGGCCGATACTGCGCGGCAAGACGTCACCGAACACGACGGTCGCCATCGAGAACAGCACCAACGCAATCAGCAGATCCGAGCCGGAGAGCAGACTCGTGAGCGCCCACGTGGCGGGGACCGCAAGTAGCACGAGCAATCCGGTGTGCACCATTCCGAGTGATGGCTGCAATCGCTGTCGGTCGTCGAGGAGTTCGGCGACCCTGGCTGCCTTCTTGTTGCCATCGGCAGAGTCGTGCAGTGCGTCGGCTCGCGGGGTGCGCACGAGGGACGCGCCACCAGCTCTGAGCACTGCGGCAAGGACCAATAGCACGAGCGCCGCGCCCAGGGCGACGAGAGGCGTCGTCAAGGCCGGGTCTTTCCGATTTTGGCGAGAATGTCGGCTTCTCGTGACTCCATGATCTCGGCTTCGTCATCAACTTGATGATCGAAACCGAGAAGGTGCAGGATGCCGTGGACGACCATCAGTGCCATTTCGTCCTCGAAGGGTACACCGGACGCACCTGCATTGGCTCGAACCACTTCAGGGCAGATGAAGACGTCGCCGATCGCCGTCGGTGGCCCGTTTGGCACGCGCCGCGGACGCTCGCCAGGGGCCAGATCGACGATGGGAAATGACAGGACGTCGGTCGGACCGCTTTTCGACATGAACCGCTCGTTGTACTCGGCGATCTGCTCGGACGTGACCAGCAGCACCGACATCTCGACGTCAGTTGGGATGTCTTGTTCGACCAGCACGAGCTCGGCCAACGCCACCAGCGGATCGGCTTCGACCGGAACCGACTGTTCGTCGGCGAAGAAGATACTCACTAGTTGCCGGGGAACCCTGGGTAGGTGACACGGGTGTGGTAGTAGCCGACCAACGCCTCGACGAGTGCACGCTTCACCGTGGTGAGGTCGCCCATTGTGAGTTCGGAAGCATCGAGCTGTCCGTCGTCGACCTTCTCGGCGACTATCTGCTCGACCAGTTTCCGCAGCGAGTCGGGCGTCGGGTCCTCATGCTGGGCAAGTGCTCGAGCCGCACCCTCGACGGCGTCGGACAGCATCAAGATCGCCATCTCCTTGCGCCGCGGCTTCACGCCGTGGTGGCGATAGAGCGAGGGGTCGGCGCCTGGCTCAGAAGCCAAGGCCTTGTGATAGAAGTACCGCATGAGTCCGTCGCCGTGGTGAGCGAGGATTCCCTCGGACACGTCAGGCGGAATCCGATACTGGCGAGCGAGCCTCAGGCCGTCGATCACGTGCGCTCTGATGACTTCAGCTGAAGCTTCCGGCGCCATGTCGTCATGTGGGTTGGAGACGCCGAACTGGTTCTCGATGAAGAAGCCGGGTTCGACGGTCTTGCCGAGATCGTGATAGTACGCCGCAGCCTGGGCGAGCAGGGCGTCGGCGCCGATCGCACGAGCCGCCTTCCCGGCGATGGTGCCCACGAGGATCGAATGGTTGAACGTTCCGGGTGCATGCTCTTCGAGGTGTCGCAGGGCAGGATGGTTACGGTCTGTCAGGTCCAACAACGTGAGTGTCGTGGTGATCCGGAAGAGGTTTTCGAAGAACGGCAGCAGACCCTGAGCGATGATTCCGGCCGCCACGCCGCCGATGAAACCAAACGCTGCCGCCGGCAACACGACTTCTTCCCCGTGGAAGAACCAAGCAATCCCGGCCGCCAACGGAGCCAGAGCGATGGCGCCAAGCGCAACTCCCAACCGCAGATCGCGCCGGCTCGACACCGAAGAGACAAACGGGACAGGAACGATGGCTGCGCCCGCTGCATAGATGGTGAAGCCGGCGTCGCCCGTCGTCACGGCCGTGAAGATCCCAACCGGGATGGCGAGCAGCACGGCAGTTCGAGCGTCATACAGGATGGAGGCGAGGAATCCGAACATCGCTGCCGGCACGAGGTAGCCGAGTTCGGTGCCGCCCTCGATCACGAATTCCGGGAGTCTTGCGGCCGCCGCAGCGAGCACCAACAACACGCCCAACAGCAAGAAATGCTTGGGGCGAATGAGACGGGCGGGCGCAATACGCCAGACGAAGAACGCAGTGAGGATCACGGCGAGGGCGGCGACCACGAACATGGCCGCGAAGTTGGTCGTCTGCGGCGGCTCGATCAGTCCAAGTGCCTCGATGGCCTGAAGCTGCAGTTTGGTCACAACCTCGCCACCTTCAACGATCGTTTCGTTGGGGAGCCATGACGCCGTGACCTGCTCGACGGCAAGGGCGTTCATCTCTTCGAGCGCTTGCGTCGCCGCTTCGTCTTCTTCTTCGTTGGGTGCAATGGTTTCGGCCACGAGCTCGACCACCGCACGGTCGACAGCCGGCCGCTGCTCAGCTGGCAAACCTGGCACGAACACGTCAGAAGGCTCGATGAACAGCGCGTTCCGCACATCGGTCACTTCAGTGGCTTTGATGCCTTCATCGAGGTAGCGAGCGGCCAGCTCACTGGCCTCGGTCTCGATGTCGTTGAACACTCCTTCAAGGCCGCCGGCGACCCGATCGAAGTCTTCGTTGAAGACCGAGACGAACGTGCGGAGTGTCACCTCGGAGACTGCTGGATAGTCGGTCTGGAGCTGCGCGACCTGCCAATCGATCGTCGGACGAACCAGCAGGGTCGTGGTGGTCGTCGCCGGAGGTTCGGTCGTCGTCGTCGTCTCTGGAGGCGGCTCTCCCTCGGCTGGCGGCTCCGTCGTGGTGGTCGTCGTAGTCGTGGTGGTTGTAGTAGTCGTCGTCGGCGGCACCGTGGTGGTGGTTTCGCCAGATTCGAGACCGAAGGTCGCCGCTTCAGAATCGGCCGGCACGACGTCGGCAGTAGAACGCACGTCAGCGAAGAAGGCAGCCAACTCGTTGTTGACGTTGATCTTCACCGCGGGGTTGATGATCTGCACTGGCTCGGTGTTGATCCGAGCCAGTTCCCTGGCTCTTTCGGTGGCGTCCTCGTCCACTTCCGTGTGACGCATCGGACTCACGAACGTCTGCGGAGAAGGTTCTCCTTCGACCACGGATGGCGCAGCTGCGTCGGTGGCGCGGTTGAATCCGAGGACTCCGAACACCAGGACGGTCGTGAGAGCGACGGCAATGATCCGAGACCATCCGCTGTGACGCATCCACCAGTTGGGGCTGTGCTCATCCATTGGTCTGATCCTGGATTCGGTGATCTTCGTAACGCTGATACGCATTCACGATGGCGGCGACGATCCGATGCCGGATGACGTCGTCACCGGTCAGCTCGACGAACGCGACTCCTGTGATGTCTCGCAGCACCCGCGACACGACGCGAAGGCCCGATTCGACCCGGCCGTCCAGATCGACCTGCGTGACGTCGCCGGTGATGACCATCTTCGAGTTGAATCCCAATCTCGTGAGGAACATCTTCATCTGCTGGGGCGACGTGTTCTGCGCCTCGTCGAGCACGACGAACGCATCGTTCAACGTACGCCCCCTCATATAAGCGAGCGGAGCTATCTCGATGGTTCCCCGCTCCATGAGTCGAGCCGTCTCGTCCGGACCGAGCATTTCGTACAACGCGTCGTACAACGGGCGAAGGTATGGGTCGACCTTGGCCGCCAAGTCGCCCGGAAGAAATCCGAGTCGCTCGCCCGCTTCCACTGCAGGCCTGCTCAAGATGATGCGCTTCACGGAGCCCTCGAGCAGGGCTTCGACGGCGGCAGCCATGGCCAGATACGTCTTTCCCGTGCCTGCAGGGCCGATCCCAAACGTGAGCGTGTTCTCGCGTACGGCGTCCACATACTTCTTCTGGCCGAACGTCTTTGGCCGCACGCTCTTGCCCCGGCCGACCTTCAGTGCCTCGCGGAAGATGGCCGACGGGGAGTCGATGTCCTTCTTGACGAGATCAATGATCCGCGTCACGCGGTCGGCGTCCAGGCGCTCGCCCTCTTGCACGAGAACCAACAGCTCGTCGAGCACGGTCTTGGCATGATCACCCGAACCGTCAGAAGCGGCGATGTCGACTTCGTTCCCGCGCGCGACTATTCGCACCTCAGGGAAGGCCGATTCGACCATCTTGAGAAACACGTCGTGCTCTCCGAGCAATTCCACCATCAGATGGTTGCTGGATACGCGCAAGGTACGCTCGATAGGAACAGTCACGGGAAAATCCTCAAACGAGGGAAGCGTTCGAGTGAACGCCTGGGTGAAGGACGCAGTATATCCCGAACCGTGGGTTCGTCACGTCGAGAGCCCTACTGGACCTCTGTGGTCACTCCGAGTTCGGCCAACCGTTGGCTGAACGATTGCTCGCTGTGGTCGAGCAGCAAGGCCAGAGTTCGCAGGTCGTTGCGCCTGATCGTCAGTACTTTGCCGTTGAAATCCTGGCGCTGCATCTGGACGCCGCGCAGGAATCGCTCCAAAACTGCGCTATCTGGGCCCGACATGCCTTCGATCGCATTCAGATCGATGGTGAGGCCACCGCTGGGCAGAGTTGCGATCGGTTGCTCGGCGCCTTCTTCTTGAGGAAGCAGTTGCGTGAGCGGCACAGAAAAGAACTCGGCAAGACGTTGGAGCCGCGGCAGAGACAGACTTCGCTCACCACGCTCGTACGCACCAAGCACGGCAGCCTTGAACTCACCTTCGGACAGTCGTTGGACGTCCTGCAACGAAAGACTCCGCTGCTTGCGGATCGACCTCAGTCGCTTACCGACTGTCTCATTGTATGTCTGCACGCTTCTCCCTCCTCTGGGAGTGCACCTAGAGCGCGCATGGAAACCGCTCTCAGTGGGCACATCATAACCACTTTTCGCAGCCAAGGGGGCGATTTAATGAGCTAGCCGTTTTTCTGGCCGCTAGCTCGGAGCACCCAACACTGCTTCAAGTCCGCTACTCCTCGTAGCGGACCGCCCGAGATGATAGAGCGCCAGAGCCGCAGATACCACGACTGCGGTTTCGACACGGAGGATTCGGTCGCCCAAGCCGATGCGTTGAGCGTTCAACGGAATTTCGTGTTCCGCGAATCCACCCTCGGGTCCGACGGCTACAACGAGTGGTCCCGACACCGGTTGTGGCTGTTCGCCGCCAGGCGTTGCGACCCACAACACCGCGTCTTGAGCGAGGTCGTCGAGCGACACCGGTGACGCGACGTCGAGCAGCCATGCCCCCTGACTCTGCTCCAAGGCGTTTGATCGCCAGGCGTCTCGCTTCGGTATCTTCGGGACTCGCCCCTCGACGTGAACTGTGTCGAGCCATTGCAGCCGGTCGACACCCATCTCGGCGAGCTTCTCGACCACCATCCGGGATCGCTCGGTCGCCTTCGGTGGGGCTACCGCCATGGTCAACATGGGCCGCGGCCGCTCGAGGGCGACTTCGTTACCTCGCGTGACAGCATCTCCAGCGAAGGTCCCGAGACCAACCGTTCCTCGGCCATCGGTGTACGTGACGGAATCGCCATCGCGCAGACGAAGCACGGTGACGAGATGGTGGCGAGCTCCTTGGTCCAACGGAATCGAATCGTCTTCCCATCCGCCGGCGAGATACAAATGCGGTCGATGCTTGCTCATCGCTTGCGCTTCTTGCGCCGCTTGTTGCCTGACGGAGCTTCTCCTCGAACCTCGGCGTAGGCGCGCAGGGCATCTTCCTCTTCGCGGGAGAGCTTCGTAGGCACCTCCACGTCGATGTCGATGAGGAGGTCGCCTCGACCGCGACGCCGCAAGCGCGGCATCCCCTGCTTGGCGACGCGGTACACCGTTGCCGGCTGGGTACCGGTCGGGATGTCGATCGGCATCATCTCGCCATCGAGCAGCTCGACGGTGTGTTCCGTCCCGAGCGCGGCCTCGGCCATGCCGATGGTCATGCGATATCTCAGGTCATCTCCCACTCGCACGAACCGCTTGTGCGGCGCAACCTTGATCTGGACATACAGGTCTCCAGAGGCGCCGGCCACTTCACCGGCTCCACCACGTCCGGTCAGTCGCAGTCGCGTGCCGTCGGCAACGCCCTCTGGGATCTCGACAGAGATCTTCTGCTTTCCGTGGACCCGACCCTCGCCGTGGCACTCGACACAACGGTCGGTGATGATTCGGCCGCGACCGCGACAAGTGCTGCACTCAGACACGGTCATCACCGCGCCGAGAATGGTGTTGCGCTGCACTTGTACCTGCCCCCGCCCGGCACACGTCGCACAACTGCGGACCGCGTCGGCAGTTGCCGCTCCAATTCCCATGCAACGCGAGCACTCTTCTTGCGCCATGTATTCGAGCTCCCGCTCGGTGCCGAACGCCGCTTCCTCCAGGGTGATCTCCACGGCGAGTCCAACGTCACTGCCGCGGCGCGGTCCGCTGCTCTGGCGGCCGCCGAATCCCCCAAACCCGCCGAAGAACTGCTGTAAGAGGTCGTCCAGACCCCCGACGGACGAGAAGAGATCGCCGGCCCCGAAAGTCTCGCCACGGTCGTACGCAGCTTTGCGCTGCGGATCGGAGAGCACCTCGTAGGCCTCGGCGACTTCACGGAAGCGGGCCTCGGCTGCGGGATCACCTGGGTTGGCGTCGGGGTGCGACTCCCTGGCCTTGGAACGGAACGCTCGCTTGATCTCCTCGGGTGTCGCGGTGTCTGATAACCCGAGGATGCCGTAATAGTCCTTCATTGCTCACGAACCCAAACTGTCGGCCAATCCATCACTTACTTGTTCGACCACGCTCATTGCCCGCCGGTAATCCATGCGTGTCGGACCGATGACTCCGACTTGGCCTGTGCCGTGTTCGCCGGCATCGTACGCCGCGGTGATGACTGCCAAACCGATGTCGGGAAGCGGCAACTCGGACCCGAGGCGGACCATCGCTCCTTGACCCGGTTCTCCCAACATGGCCAAGACCGACGATTCTTGCTCGAGGACCGCAAGGACGTTGTGCACGTGCGCCAGGTCGTTCCAGAGTCCCGCGAGTTGCGCGGTGCCACCGAGATACAGGTTGCGACTGTCCGACTCGACGGTGCGCATCGCTGCGACCACACCATCAACGATCGCTCTCACCGGACTGTTCGGATCAACGCCGGTGGTCACATCTTCTTGTTGGGACATCGGGTTGCCCGCAAAGTGCTGCCGCAGAATCCGCTCGGCCTTGGCGAGGTCTGGCGGAGCGACAGCTTCGGCGAGGCGAGCGATCTCCTGATGCACGCGACCGGAGTGCGTGACCACGACGACGAGAACGATGTGATCGCCCAGTTGCACGAGGTGGAGTCCGCGTACGATGTCGCCGGCTAGGCCGGGTCCGAGCACTACCGCCGGATACGTGGTCAGTTCGGCAATGAGACTCGTGGTCTCCTTCAGCATCTTGCCGAGTTCCTGATGCACGTCGCCGAAGAACTCCTTGATACGACGGACCGTCGCCGACCGAAGCTTCGTGGGCGAGCAGTGATCGACGTAGTACCGATATGCCGACTCTGTGGGAATGCGACCGGCTGAGGTATGTGGCTGAGCGACGAAGCCATAGGCTTCGAGTCGTGCCAGGTCGTTGCGAATGGTCGCGCTGGATACGCCCAGCTCGCTGCGTTCAAGAATCGCGGCTGAACTCACCGGTTCACCGGTGGCGATGTATTCCTCGACCAAGGATTCGAGGACCTTGGCCCTGCGTTCCTCGAGCATGTCTAGAAATTAGCACTCTCACGGAGAGAGTGATAACACGGCACGGCTCACCTCATCGGTGAGGAGTGGCCTCAGGACCCGCAGTCGTCCCCAGTCGTCCGACAGAATTCCCGCTCCGACGAGCCTCTGGCCGTCTGCGCCGGCGAGCAGCTGGGCGCCCGCGCTGCCGGCTTCCACTCCGGCGGCCCGTCTGATTCCGAGGAAGACCCGCTCCACCTCTCGGCTCCACCCGCCGATCCGGTCGGCGCCGGCTTGAGGACGGTTCCCCGATTCGACCATGTCGAGATACGCGCTGAGTCGGCGAACGTTGCGCCTTCGTACCTGCTCCCGGTGTCCGTGCGCTCCGAGCCCGAAGGCCAGGTACTCCCCCTGCGCCCAAGCCGTCATGTTGTAGCGCACCGTGGCACCTGGCCTGGCGAAGTTGGAAACCTCATACCGAACCAGTCCCGCACGATCCATCATCTCGCTTCCCAACTCGTACTTGTCTGCAAGATCGTCTTCGTCTGGGGCAGGAGCACCTGCACCCACCGCTCGTGACAGTGCCGTCCCGGGTTCGACAGTGAGGCTGTACATCGAGACGTGGTCGGGTTCGGTAGCGAGGCCGCGCTCGACCGTTGCTCTCCACGAGGCGACCGTCTCTCCCACGGCGCCATAGATGAGGTCGATGTTCACGCTGTCGAAACCGGCGGCCTTGGCGACATGCACGGCGTCGACCGCCTGCTCGGCGTTGTGGAGTCTCCCGAGACTTGCCAGCACCGTTGCATCGAAGGACTGCACGCCGAAGGAGACCCGATTGACCCCCGCTGCCAAGAACCCGTCAGCGGTCTCTGCGTCCCAATCCTCCGGGTTGGCTTCCATCGTCACTTCGTGGTGGGCGGCAAACCCGAACCGCTCGGCGAGCGCGGCGATGACCAACGCGAGCTGGTCGGGTTCGAGCTGGGACGGCGTGCCGCCGCCTATGAAGAGGGCGTCGAGCGGTTGCCAGTGCGGCTCCATACCGATCTCGGACACGAGCGCGTCGACGTAACGTCGGTGGGGGCCTACCTGCTCGTCTGGCGTGACGACGGCGAAGTCGCAGTACGGACAACGTCGAGCACAGAACGGGATGTGGACGTATGCAGCCCGCCAGTGGCGTGCGGCATCAGCCAGTGCGGCCGAGTCGGGGGCATGGAGTTCGAAGGATTCCATGCGTTGCGATCCGGTCACTCGTCGATGCGCAGCGCAGCAACGAACGCCTCTTGCGGCACTTCGACTTGACCGACCATCTTCATTCGCCGCTTGCCCGCCTTCTGCTTTTCGAGCAGCTTGCGTTTGCGGCTGATGTCGCCGCCGTAACACTTGGCAATGACGTCCTTGCGCTTGGCCTTCACGGTTTCGCGCGAAATGATCCGCCCACCAACTGCCGCCTGAATCGGCACGTCGAACAACTGACGAGGAATCAACTCGCGCAGTCGGCTGACCATTGCCTTGCCGTAACCGTATGACCGGTCCCGATGAACGATCGACGAGAAAGCGTCAACGGACAGTCCGTTCAGCAAGATGTCGACCTTCACGAGGTTGGAGGCTCTGTAGTTGTCGGGTTCGTAGTCCATCGATGCGTAGCCCTTGGTTCGGGACTTCAGCTGGTCGAAGAAGTCGAACACGATCTCTGACAGCGGCAATCGGTAGTGCAGCTCGACCCGCTCGGGCGTGAGATAGGTCATCTCGCCCATTTCTCCACGCTTCGACTGAACGAGTTCCATCACGGTGCCCACGTACTCGGACGGCGTGATGATCATCACCTTCACATACGGTTCTTCGATCCGCACCGTCTGACCGGGGTCCGGAAGGTCCTGCGGGCTGCGAACCGTCACCTCCTCGCCCCCTTGCACAATCGCCCGGTACTCCACCGAAGGAGCTGTCGCGACGAGATCGAGGTCGTACTCGCGCTCGAGCCGCTCTCGGACGATCTCCATGTGCAGCAGACCGAGGAATCCGCAGCGGAACCCGAATCCGAGTGCTCGGGAGGACTCTGGTTGGAAGACGAGCGAGGCGTCGTTGAGTCGCAGCTTGTCGAGCGCGTCTCGCAGTCGCTCGAAGTCGTCGCCGTCGGTCGGAAACAGCCCCGAATACACCATCGGCTTCGGTTCCTGATACCCAGGCAACGCGTCGACCGCGCCGTCGGCCGAAGAAGTGACTGTGTCGCCGACTCGAATGAGGTCGATGTCCTTGACGCCGGTGATCAGATAGCCGACTTCGCCGGTCGACAGTCTCGGGACCGGTTCGACTGCTGGAGTCAGATACCCCACCTCGTCGGCGCCTTCGTCGAGTTTCGTCGCCATGAAATGCACCTGGTCGCCTTTGTCGAGGTGACCGTCGATGACACGCAAATACGAAACGACGCCGCGATACGTGTCGTAGTACGAGTCGAACACCAGTGCCCGCAACGGACCGTGTTCGAGACCCTCAGGAGCTGGAAGACGTTCGACGATGGCGTCGAGCAGCAGATCGATGCCCTCGCCCGTCTTGGCCGAGACGCGAATGACTTCGTCGACAGAGCCGCCGAGGATGCCGGTGATCTCTTGCGCAACCTTGTCCGGGTCGGCTGCAGGTAGATCGATCTTGTTGATGACCGGGATGATCTCGAGTCCGTTTTCGACGGCGAGGTAGGCGTTGGCAAGCGTCTGGGCCTCGATGCCCTGTGAGGCGTCGACCAGCAGCACCGCACCCTCGCACGAGGCGAGGCTGCGGGAGACCTCGTAGGAGAAGTCGACGTGGCCTGGAGTGTCGATGAGGTTGAGCGCATGGACCACGCCTTTGTGCTCGTGCATGAGCCGGACCGCCTGCGCCTTGATGGTGATGCCGCGTTCACGTTCGATGTCCATGCTGTCGAGCAGCTGAGACCGCATCTCTCGTTGGGTGACCGCACCCGTCAGCTCAAGGAGGCGATCGGCCAGGGTCGACTTCCCGTGGTCGATGTGGGCAATGATGCTGAAGTTGCGAATACGCGCTTGGTCGGTCACTATGCACTCGGAGAGGAAGTCGGGCCGTGCGGCATTGTACCGTTCGACTTTCGACTGCTATCCTCACGCCGTTCCCAATTGACCCAGAGGTCGTTTTTCGCATGGCCAACATCACATCTCAAAAGAAGCGCAACCGTCAGACGGTGGTCCGTCACGAGCGCAACAAAGCTGTCCGCTCCGAGCTCAAGACCCGCATCCGAAATGTTGAAGTTGCGGTCGAGTCCGGAGACGCCGAAGCCGCATCCGAAGCTCTCCTGCTCGCACAGAAGCGCATCGATTCGGCGGCGGCCAAGGGCGTCATTCACGCCAAGACGGCTGCTCGTCGCAAGTCTCGTCTCGCCAAGATGGTCCAAGCGATCGCCGGCTGATGACCGACGATCCGAAGACCTGGTTGACCGCTCCCGCGCACAAGAAGCTCGTCGAGGAATACGAAGAGCTGACCACCGCTGGGCGCGCCCACATCGAGGACCGCATCGCTGAGGCGCGCTCTCACGGTGATCTCCGCGAGAACGCCGACTACGACGCAGCCAAGAACGAGCAAGGACTCATGGAGGCGCGCATCCGGCACCTTCGCTATCTGCTCGACACCGCCGAGATTCGCGAGGTCGCCGATTCAGGCAAGGTGGAAATCGGCACCGTTGCCACGGTCGTCGACGAGGACGGCGACGAGATGGAATTCTTCGTCGCTCCGTCTGAGAACAAGATCGCAGGCATGTTGCTGGCGTCACCGGACGGTCCCCTGGGTTCCGCGCTCATCGGTGCTGCGCCGGGCGACAAGGTCACATACCAGGCTCCCGGCGGCGAGTTCACCTACACCGTGAAAGCCGTTCGGGTCTACGAAGGCTGACACACTGGCGTCGCGTCTGAGCCGACTTGGGCGCCTCGTCAGATCCGACTGATCTCTCAGTCCACCACGACCGTTTTGGCGTTCATGAATTCCTTGATACCCAGGTCGGCCAGTTCACGACCGTAACCCGACAGCTTGATGCCTCCGAACGGCAACCGTGGGTCTGAGGCGACGAGACCGTTGACGAAACACGATCCGGCTTCGAGTTGGGTGGCAGCGATCCATTCACCACGATCGAGGTCTTGTGTGTATACCGATGCACCCAGTCCGTAGTCGGTGTCGTTGGCCACACGAATCGCTTCTGCCTCGTCGGCGACGCGGATGATCGAGGCAACCGGCCCGAACATCTCCTCGTCGTAGGCAGGCATCCCGGGTTGCACGTTGCCGAGTACGGTCGAGGGATAGAACGCGCCGGGCCCGTCTGGCACTTCCCCACCCATGAGCAAGTCCGCTCCGGCTTCGATGGAACGCGTGACTTGATCGTGCAGATCGTCTCGCAAGTCGGCGCGCGCCTGGGGTCCAAGGGTTGTGGCTTCGTCCGTGGGATCGCCCATCACCTCGTTCGACATCTGCTCGAGGAACAGCTCTATGAATTCGTCGTACACGTCTTCTACGACCACGAAGCGCTTGGACGCAATACAGCTCTGACCGTTGTTCGTCATCCGACTCTTGGCACAGGTCGCGGCTGCTGCGGCAAGGTCCGCATCGGCAAGGATGAGCGACGGGTCGCTGCCCCCAAGCTCGAGCACCGTCTTCTTGAGCATCTCGCCGGCTTGGGCCGCAACGGCAGAGCCGGCAGCCTCCGAGCCGGTGAGGGTCGCAGCTCGCACCAGTCGATGCGCGATGACGTCGTTCACCATCGACGAGGGAATGAGCAACGTCTTGAACAACCCTTCTGGCAATCCAGCGTCGGACAGAATCTCCTCGATGGCGATGGCGCACCCAGACACATTCGACGCGTGTTTCAGGATCCCAGCGTTGCCGGCCATGAGCGCCGGAGCCGCGAATCGAAAGACCTGCCACAACGGGAAGTTCCAAGGCATGACGGCCAGCACGACGCCGAGTGGCTGATAGTGCACGTACGATTTGGTGCGGTCGGTTTCGATGTGTCGATCTGCAAGCATCGATGCGGCGTTGTCGGCGTAGTAGCGACACACCCACGCGCATTTTTCGGCCTCGGCGCGTCCACCCGAAAGTGGTTTGCCCATTTCTCTCGCCATGAGGTGCGCCAGGTCACCGCTCCTCTTCTCGAGGAGCTCGGCTGCTCGATGCAGGAACGGCGCTCTCTCGGCGTAAGTTGTCTTGCGCCACTCTCGATGCGCTGCGTCTGCAGCCTCGATGAATCCGACCACCTCGTCCTTGGAATGGGGGGTGTACTCGGCAATGACCTCGCCGGTAGCCGGGTTGACGGACTGGATCATGGACCCTCCTGCACCTTGTCGATCGCACGTTGGTAGAGATCGGTTTCGAGTATGTCGTTGATCGAGTAGTTGATCGCACAGTCGACGACGGTGACACCCGGTGTGGCAATCGCCCGCTCGAGAGTCGGGCCGAGTTGGTCGAGACTCTCGATGCGCATCGCGCCTGCGCCGAACGCCTGGGCGAGGGCCACGATGTCGGGATTGGTCACGTCGACGTCCTCACGCTCGAGACCCTGCTCTTTCTGATGCCATGCGATGAATCCGTACGCGTCGTCGCGCACCACGAGCACCGTCATGTCGAGGCGCAACCGTATTGCCGTTTCGAGATCCTGGAGATTCATCATGAATCCGCCGTCTCCGGTCACGACAAGCGCCGTTCGATCCTTGTCGAGTAGCGCCGCGGTCATGCCGGTAGCCAATCCGGCTCCCATGGTTGCCAGTGCGTTGTCGAGCAACAGCGTGTTCGGCTGATACGTCGGATAGTGGCGAGCGAACCAGATCTTGTAGGCGCCGTTGTCGAGCGCCACCACGCCCGCACGGTCGACGGAGTCACGTACGGCCGAGACAACTTCGAGCGGGCTGATTCCTTCGTGTGCGACATCGTGCTCAGATGCCAGGAGATCGGCGGCAACATCGCGCATCCTCGCCTGGCGAGGCATTGACCTCGTGTCGAGCCTGGTGGCGATCTGCTCGAGGCTGTGGGACACGTCTCCGACCACCACGGTGGCGGGTCGGTATCCAGGTTCGGGCGATGGTGGGTGCGCAGCAACGTGGACCAGCGACGTCCGATCGTGCGGATTCCACGCAAGCGGAGGATGTTCGGCTGGATCGTATCCGACCACCACCACGAGGTCGGCGTCCAACACCGGGAGATGGGCGTAGTCGAGACGATGGATGCCGAGAGGCTGCATCGCCAACGGATGATCGGCCGCTATGGCGCCCTTGCCGAGCTGAAGCGGGACCACCCCGATCCCTGTATGTTCCGCGAACGCCGTGAGCGCCGCCGAGTGGTGCTGAGCGCCCCATGACACCACCAGTATCGGGCGGTCCGCACTTCCGATGACCGCGGCTGCCTCATCGAGAAGGGCAGTCGAGGCCGGCCTCGCATGGACGTAAGGAACCGATGCGGGCCCGGTGTCGACGTGGCCACTCATGACATCCTCGGGGAGTTCTACAAGTGTCGCACCCGCACGAGGCGCCATGGCCGAGATGAGCGCAGTATTCACAGCAGTGGCGACGCCGCTTGCGTCTGTGACCTGAACGGCCGACTTGGTGACCGGTTTCGCCATCGCCACCACATCGATCACCTGGAACGAGCCTTCGTCGTTGTCCCGCAACGGTTTCTGTCCGGTGATCGCCAGCACGGGCCAACCTCCGAGTTGAGCGTGAGCCAATCCGGTGAGCAGATTCGTGGCCCCGGGACCAAGCGTGGCCATGCACACGCCGGGGCGGCCGGTCAGCCGCCCGTAGGTGGCAGCCATGAACGCCGCGTGCTGTTCGTGGCGGGTGACGATGATCTCTATGTCGGCGTCGTTGAATGCGGCAACCATGTCGAGGTTTTCTTCGCCGGGCAGACCGAAGACCAGCGTGACGCCGTTCTCTCGGAGCGTCGCTGCCAGCGATTCGGCTCCGGTCACGTCGAGTCTCCCAACCGAATCGTCATCGACCTGAACGCGACCCGCCGTACCAGCGACACAACGCCACGGTCAGTCGTTCCATGGTCAGGCGATGGGTGACTTCGGGAGCGGACTTCATGGTGAGGTCGGCCCGTGACAGTGCGTCGAGTGCCCTATGCAGGTCAGAAGCTTTCGTCTGCGTCCGATGACGCCATGCCTTCTTCACGGGGTAGGCGTCGGCTCGGCTTCCGATCCACGTTGCGAACGTTTCGATGTCTGGGGCTGCAGACGCCATTGCTCTGCGACGCAGGTCTCCTTCGAGGAACCCCAAGATCTGGAGAGGGTGTCCGTGCTGAAGGAAATCGGCCAAACGACGCAGAGCGTCGCCCGTCTTACCATCGGAAACTGCGTCGGCGTAGTGCCACATGGGTTCGTCTGGCCGATTGCGGAACCGGGCACGGATGACATCGCCTGTGATTTCTTCGTTACTGGCCGCCAGCTGGTCCAGGGCTTGTCCCATCGACGCAAGGTCGGTTCCAAAGCGCTGCAACAGAGCCGTCGGGGCGTCCCCGACCAGCTTCACTCCTCGTGTTTTCGCAGCAGACCCCAGCCAATCGGACGCGTCTCTCTCACGGATCTTCGAGATCGTGACCACTTCGGCCTTGGCTTTGAGCGCTTTGCCGAGGGGCGCTGTGACGGCGCCTGCGGCCACGAACACCGCAACGACCTGGCCGCCTTCGAGTGTCTCTACGAGTTCGGCGATGACCTCGGCTTCGGCTTTGAGCAACCATTGGGCATCGACGATCAACACCCCTGTCGTCCCGCCGAAGAGCGAACCACTCTGTAACGCCGGGACCACGCCGTCGACGGCGCCGCGCAATGAGCCGGTGCCTGGTTCATCGCCAGTGGCGACGCCTTTGGCCGGGACATCGATGCGGGTGATCTCGTCGACCGAACGGCGCGACAGCTCTCTCTGGGCGCGCTGCATCATCTGCTCACGTTCACCAGGGCCTGCGTCGTTCGGACCGGAGATCAAGACAAGTGAAGACATTGCGGACACGGTAGTCAGCGGCGAGAAATCGGAAACGCGACGTCGCCGGAGTCATCAGTGCGCAGCACAGTCATTCCGGCGTCCTCGAGAGTTTCGATGACCGACTCGCTCGGATGGCCGAAGTTGTTCGCACCGACGCTCACCACGGCGACGCTCGAATCGGCGCTCGCCAGCCAGGCGAGGTCCGACGTCGCTGAACCATGATGAGGCACCTTCAGAATCTCTGCGTCTGGCGGACCGAGTTCTCGCTGGGCTACATCTTCGATGTCGGCCGTGAGCAGCACGACGTCCGGATCGAGAGGTGTCCCTGCACGCAGCACGATCGAGCCGTCATTGTCCGAGGCATATCGTCGCAGCGGTCCGGCCACCGTGATCGCCACCTGCCCGAGAGTCGCCTGCCAGCCAACATCGGGCCGCATCAGCTCAGCCCCTTCGGCTGCGAGAGCGGAGAGCACGTTTGTCATGAGGCCAGAGTCTTGGAACCGGGGGTACCACACGACGTCGACCGGTAGCCGTCCAGCCAGATACCCGAGTCCGCCCACGTGATCGGCGTCGCCGTGAGTGACGACCAGCAGATCGATGTGGCGTATCCCGTTTCGTCTGAGCGCCGCGGCGA
>JABDJC010000033.1 GCA_013003395.1 Acidimicrobiia bacterium | reverse complement strand
GCCATAGGTTGGGCGTTGCGTGAGTATGCAAAGACAGATCCGGAAGCCGTGAAGGAATTTGTAGACGAGAACTTCGATCGGTTGTCTGGACTGAGTCGGCGCGAGGCAACCAAGAACCTCTGATTCCGAGGCGCGACAGGCGCCAAAGTACGTCAGGTCTTCGAACGACCGTGAAACCTCTGGCCAAGACTGGAGGAGTCCCGGCCTCGAGGCGGGGATCGGGTTCGTGATCTGCGACTACCGGGTGCGCTCCGACGAGAGCGTCGGGTTACGCTCGTGCCATGCGTGTCTCAGTGCTCGATCTCGGCAGCAACTCGTTCCGCCTCCTGGTGGCGGACGCAGGCCTCGGACGAACCATCACTCCAGTGGCCCGCGATCGGGAGATGTTGCACCTCGGCGCCGTGGTCGCCCGCAACGGGACCATCCCGCCTGAAGATCTTGATCGTGCTGTTGCAGCAGTGAAGCGGTTGGCCGACATGGCGGTTCGGGCTGGGGCCGAGCAGGGACACGTCGTTGGCACGAGCGCACTGCGAAGCGCCGCGAACGGAGATGAAGTGTTGCGCAGTCTTTCGCGCGCCGCAGGCTCGGAGATCGTATTGCTCGATGGAGCGGAGGAGGCGTACTTGTCGTTCCTCGGTGTCCGTGCAGCAGTTGCCTTGCGTGGTAAGCGGCTCTCCGTGCTCGACCTCGGTGGTGGTGCGATGGAGATCGTGGTCGGAGGGCCCGATGGCGTGGAGTGGTCGGAGAGCGCCGACGTCGGCGTGAGCCGACTGCATGCCGAGTGCAGCGTCGGTGATGCGATGGATGAAGAGGCAGTGGATCGCGTCAGGGCTCTCGTCGACGAGCGGTTCGGTCATCTCTTGGCCGGTCGATCAATGGCGAGACGGGTGGTTGCCGTCGGTGGATCGATCCGCGCCTTGGCTCACGTCGTCGCTGACAGGACGATGCATTGGCTGCCTCCTTCCCTCAACCAGCTTCCCATCGAGTTGGCGCAAGTCTCCGATCTTCGGGCTGAGTTGACGCCCATGACCGCTGAGGAACGTGTCGCTGCCGGAGTCAAGACGTCGCGAGCCGACCACATCGGCGTTGCAGCGGTGGTCGTCGAGCGGGCGCTCCAGCTGCTCGGAGCCTCCGGATTCGAGTTGTCGGACTGGGGTCTGCGGGAGGGTCTCGTGCTCGACACCTACGGAGGGCACAGCATCTCGAGTGGGAAGAAGCTGAGGCGTAGCGAGGTCGGGCGCGTCCGGGACACGTTCAGCCCTGACGGACCTGATCACGCTTCATTGGTGGCGAGGTTGGCTGTCGAGTTGTTCGACGCAACCACGACGATCCACGGTCTCGGCCGGGCCGACCGCGATCTACTGGAATTTGGTGCGCTACTACACGACATCGGTAGGTCGCTGTCGGTGAAGGGTTTTCACAAGCACAGCGCCTACCTTCTCGAGAACGCGGAGATCAGAGGGTTCTCGCCGCTCGAGGTTGCGCTGCTGGTTTCGCTCGTTCGGTTTTCCCGAACTGGGGAGACCAAGGGGTCGTTCGAGCCTTTGGCGGCGCTTCCGCCCGAATGGCAGGCGAGGCTCGAGAAGTTGCTGGCGCTGTTCGTGGTCGTCGATGCGATCGATTGGGCGCGTTCTGGCCAGATCGACCAAGTGGACATCTCAGTCGGTCCAGGGACCGTGGCGATTCAACCAGTCGGGGATCGCTCCTCTCTTCGACCTGAGGTCGTCGACTCGGCGATCAAGCGATTCCAAGCCGTATTCGGCACCACGGTCTCGTTCAGTCTCTGACCACGGCGCACACATCTGTCGAAATCCGCGAGCCGCGATCGTCGTAGGGTTGAACACCAATCGAGGAGGACGTTGAATGCGCTACGCACTGTTGATCTATTCCGACGATTCGCAACCGATCGAGCCTGGATCGCCAGAGGCGGATCAAATCATGCAGGACTACTTCGCGTTCAACACGTACCTGACGGAAAAGGGAGCCCACCTCGGTGGCGAGGCTCTTCACGGCGTCGATACCGCTACGACGATCCGCGTCCGTGGAAGTGAGGCCATGACCACAGATGGCCCGTTTGCCGAAACGAAGGAACAGCTCGGTGGCTTCTATCTCATCGAGGCGACCGACCTCGACGAGGCGTTGGAGATAGCGGCGCGTTGCCCAGGTTCTCATCACGGATCAATCGAGGTGCGGCCGGTTTGGGAGGTTCCTCAGGCGTGACCGACGCTGCAGTCGGTGCGGTCGAGCAGGTGTTTCGACGTGAGTACGGACGCGTGCTGGCGACCCTGATCGGACAAGTCGGTGATATCGGCCTCGCAGAAGATTCACTACAGGAAGCGCTCACCAAGGCGCTCGTCGCATGGAGACGGGGTGTGCCGAACAACCCGGCCGCGTGGATCACGACAACGGCGAGGAACTCGGCAATCGATCGTCTCAGGCGTGACGCAACGTTTGCGCGAAAACAAGAAACACTGCAGTACTTGGCGGAACTCGATGCCAGTCGAGACGACGGCGACATGAGCGACTCGCAACTGAATGACGATCAGTTGCGACTCATATTCACGTGCTGTCACCCTTCACTCGCCCCGGAGGCGCAGGTGGCGTTGACCTTGCGGACCCTCGGCGGTTTGACCACACCGGAGATCGCACGGGGGTTCCTCGTGCCGGAAGCGACGATGGCGCAACGCATCGTCCGTGCCAAGCGAAAGATCCGGGATGCGAACATCCCCTATCGGGTTCCGCCAGATCATGCGCTCGGCGACCGGATCGACGCAGTCCTCGGGGTGCTGTATCTCATCTTCAACGAGGGCTATCTCGCCACGTCAGGAGCGGTGCCGCAAAGGACGGACCTGGCGTCAGAGGCAATGCGGCTCACCTCGGTCCTTGTCGAGCTGATGCCAGATGAGCCGGAGGTGATCGGACTGTTGGCCCTGATGGTGTTGCACTCGGCGCGTCAAGCTGCACGTTTCGATGCGAGAGGGGAGATGGTCTTGCTGGGTGATCAGGATCGCTCGCAATGGGATCATGACGCGATTCGTGTAGGTGTTGGTCTCACCGAGCGGGCTCGTCGGTTGGACCGAACAGGTCCCTACCAATTGCAGGCGGAAATCGCAGCGGCCCACTGCGTAGCCGCTTCAGCTCGAGATACCGACTGGGGAAGAATCGTGGCGAGCTACGACGTTCTCGTCGAGATGCTGCCGACACCGGTTGTTGCGCTGAATCGGGCGGTCGCCGTCTCCGTCTTGCGAGGCCCCTCGGCGGGGCTGGACCTGATGGCGGAATTGGAGGAGCCGTTGAGTCGATATCACCTGTTTCACTCCGCGCGGGCCGACCTGCTGCGAAGGATTGGTTCAGTTGAAGAGGCCGCGCTCGCCTACGCGAGGGCCGTCGAACTGACGGACAATCCAGCGGAGCAGCAATTCCTCAGGCAGCGTCTCGCGGAACTCGGTTGAGGATCCTGAGATTTCAGATTGCTGTCGATTGGCCAACTACCTGTTCGTCGCTTCTGTAGATGGGGAACACGCCCCTGAAATACGAGGAGGCCGACAGTGGCGAAGTATCTGTTGACGTACAAGGGTGGCTCGATGCCCGAAACCGAAGAAGAGGGCGCCAAGGTGATGGCGGCCTGGAGCGGTTGGCTAGGTGGCCTCGGCGAATCGCTGGTCGACGGCGGTGCTCCTGTCGGGCAGGCCAGGACGATAAGTGCCGACGGTTCTGTTTCCGATGGTGGCGGAGCTGACCCCGTCACGGGCTACAGCCTCGTGAGTGCCGGCTCGCTCGACGATGCGATCGCGATCGCAAAGGGCTGCCCGCACCTGGATGCCGGCGGTTCTGTGATCGTCGGAGAAACCATCGAGATGTAGTCGGCTGAGTGCTCGATGCAATGCAGAAGGGGAGGGCATACGCCCTCCCCTTCTTGGTGTTCGACGGATCTCGACTAGCGAGCGAACTGCGCACCCGCCGGAGGCAGGACGATGATCGAGGTGCCATCGCTGTCACCGTCAGGATCGTGGTTCGCTCCTGCGTTGTAGGTGAGTGAGCCACCGGTCACCGAGGTGACCGAGATGTCGATCCCGTCCAAGTTGGTCGACGTGTTCACTCTCCGCGTGGTAGCGCTACAGCTGCCGGCGCTGTCAGTGACGCAAGACATGGTCTGCGTGCGATCCCGCACGACGTAACTGAAGTTGACCGTGACGCCTGCGACTGCTGCTTCGGAGTCGTCGTGCACGCGAGCCGTGACCGTGGCGGTGTAGCGGGTGGATCCCACTTCTGCCGACGTTCCGTCGAGATCGCCGATGTGCATGTCGGTTCCGCCGACGACGTTGTCGACGATGACCGCAATGGTGTCGGTCGCCGTCTGGCCGACCGTGTCGGTCGCTGTTGCCGAAATCGTCAGTCCTCCGTCAGCCACCGTGGTGGTGTCGAAGGCGACGCCGGTGCCCGTGTCGAATCCGATTGATGCTCCATCGACGAAGACTTCGACGCTGGAGACGCCGTTGTCATCGCTGGCGGTGGTGTCGATCGTGATCGTGCCGGCGACGGTTGCGCCGTCAGTCGGAGCGTCGACCGTAACCGTCGGTGGATCGTCGTTCGGGACGTTGTCCACCGTCACGCTCACCGCGTCGGTCGCGGTCTGGCCGATGGTGTCGGTGGCGGTGGCGCTGATCGACACCGTTCCGTCGTTGACGGTGGTGGTGTCGAAGCTGACGCCGGTGCCGGTGTCGAATCCGATTGATGCTCCGTCGACGAAGACTTCGACGCTGGAGACGCCGTTGTCGTCGCTGGCGGTGGTGTCGATCGTGATCGTGCCGGCGACGGTTGCGCCGTCAGTCGGAGCGTCGACCGTCACCGTCGGCGGTGTGTCCGTCGTGGTGTTCTGCACGTTGACGTTCACTTGGTCGCTCGCCGTCTGGCCCGACGTGTCCGTTGCGACTGCCGAGATCTCGGTGCGACCGTTCGGCACCGTGGCGCTGTTCCACACGACCCCGCTTCCGGTGTCGAATCCAACCGAGGCGCCTTCGACGAAGACCTCGACGCTTGCCACACCGATGTCGTCCGAAGACGAAGTGATGATGGTGATCGTGCCGTCGATCCGCCCGCGAGTCGGCGAGTCGATGGAGACCGTCGGTGGATCGTCAACCACGACGTTGTCGACGGTGACCGTGACGCTGTCGGTTGCGGTCTGGCCGATGGTGTCGGTGGCGGTGGCGCTGATCGATACCGTTCCGTCGTTGACGGTGGTGGTGTCGAAGCTGACGCCGGTGCCGGTGTCGAATCCGATTGATGCTCCGTCGACGAAGACTTCGACGCTGGAGACGCCGTTGTCATCGCTGGCGGTGGTGTCCACCGTGATGGTTCCCGACACGGTTGCCCCATTCGCAGGAGCATCGACGCTCACTGTTGGTGGGTTGTCGACAGGGCCGGTTGCGCCTCCGTCGACGACCAGTGCGTACGGCTGTGGACCGAAAGGAACGTTGAAACCGACGACTTCGACGGTGTAGGTGCCTGACGATGCCGCCTGGATGTACACGTTCTCGACGTTGTTCGTCCGGTCCTCTGATCCGCCGGTCTGGCTCCAGCCACTGCTGAAGTTGTTGCCTACGTACGTGGTCGTCCCGTCAGGTGCCGTCACGACGAGGTCTAGGTCGTTGACCAGGTTCGAGCTGGCCGTTGCCGTCGATGGGAAGTCGCTGTAAGCCAGCGTCACCTTGAATACGCCACCGGCTGTTGCCGTGTAGTTGTAGGTATCGCTTCCACCTGTGGTGAGGCCGGCGGCGTCGACGAACTCTGCGCTGCCGTCGACGGCGTTTGCGAGATCGATCCGACCCCAACCCTCGTGCGAGTTCGGAATCGGGAAGTCGTTGTCGTCGGCACCGTCGTTGTTCTCGTCCAACATGTCGACGGCAGAGTTGATGAGGGTCGCCTTGGTCAAGGCAGCGCTTGCATCGACGCTGTGCGCCTTGTTGTAGTAGTCGCGTACAACTGCCGCAGCTCCTGCCGCCAAGGGGTTCGACATCGACGTGCCGCCCATGTACTTGTATTCCTCGTTGAGAGGGAAGCCCCAACCGTCGTACTGCCAAGCGCCGTTCTGCGGGTTGGCCGATCCGTCGTAGAACTCTTGGTAGAGATCCGAGAAGCCGGACAGCACCCATGTGCCTGGTGCGACGACGTCTGGCTTGATGCGACCGTCGTCGGTCGGTCCACGGCTCGAGAACGCAGCCATCTGCTCGGCGTTGCCTGCGCTCTGGTCGGTGGAAATCGGTGGAGCACTGAAGTCGCCGGGCCATGCAGAGCCGTAGGTGAAGATGTCGTTGACGCCTGAGCAAGCGGCGCCACTGGTCGAGTCGCACGGGAAGTTGTCTGCCCGTTCGTTCTCGCTGGCGCCGACCGTCAGCACGTTCTTCGCAGTAGCCGGTGCGCCGATCGAGTCATCGTCGACCACGCCGTTGTTGTTGGCGTCTGTGCCCGAGTTGCCTGCGGAGAACGTGATGAGCATGTCCGTGTTGTTCCAGGTGAACTCGTCCGTCTGCTCGCTGCTCGTGGTGTAGTCGCCGGCAACTGAGCTTCCCCAGCTGTTCGAATGCACACGAGCACCTGCGTTGTACGCCTGCTGATACAGGTCGTTCAGATCATCTGGGAGGCCGAGCAGGTAGTACCCGTCCGGCGAACCGGCACAGACTCCGAAGAGGTCTGCGTAATCCTCGGTGGCCTGGAACACGAGGCTTGCGGCGGGAGCGGTGCCCTTGCCTTCGCCTCCGGGTCCACCGTCTGAGAGTACGGAGAGCGCAGTGTGCGTGCCGTGGCCGGAGTCGACGTCCTGCGCCCCGTCCGGGAAGGCCGTGTAGCAGGTAGGAGCGCTCGAGGCGGGCCAGTCGAATACCGCCGTGACGCGACCGTTCACGTCGACGTGCGGCGACGTCGTTCCGTCACCGATGCCGGTGTCGGCGACGGCAACCGTCTGGGTGGAGCCGTCGTAGCCGGAACTGTTGGCAACGTTGGCGCCCATGATGACACCTGCGCCGTACTCGTTGTGCTTCTCGAAGAACAAGAAGTCGGAGATCCATGCGACGTCGACGACGCCTGCGACGGCGTCGATCTGCTCGCTGGTCGCGGCAATGGTGAGGACGCGGCCATTTCGCTGCACGATGCTTGCGCCCGTTGCGGCGATGAGGCCTTGAGCGGCGGCACCGTTGGCTCCGTTCTCGAGGTCGACGCGATAGGTGTTGACGCCTTCGCGACTGACGTCTGGGTCGATCTTGAAGCCCGGCTCGAAGACGCCAACCCAGCTGGTTGCGTCGAGAGCGCTGACCTTGCGAGCCTGCGCCGGATTCATTCGCACCTTGTACGCGAAGTCAGGTATGTACGAGAGGATCTCTGCACCCTGAGCGGCGACTGCGTCACGGGCATCCTGAGCGATCGGTCCGTCGAACTGCACGATGTAGTAGCCACGTTGGCCTTCGGCAACACCGTTCGAGCGCAGGTGCGCCGGGATGTTTGCGACCTCGCCGCGCTGCGGTGAGAACGTGTCGACACGGAGACGAATTGGTGCGTCTCCTCGATCGGTATTCGGCGTGGCGGCCACAGCACCAGTCGCAAAGACTGATCCGACCATTGCTACCACGGCCATCAGGGTGATGGCGCGACGGCGAAGTTTCATGGTGCTCCCTCGGGGATCGAACCGCGCGTTACTTGTCAATACGCGGGGGATTTGTCGCTCGCAAGTCCCCATTCCCATATGCAAGCGACGTATGCAGGATATATGAAGGTCGCGTCGATTGCCACCCCCAGTTACTGCCGAATACGCAGAGTTGACAACGAGTCAACGAAGCTCCGCAGCCAGGTCGACGTGCCCGGCTTCGCGTGCCAACTGGGCCGGGGTTTCGCCGGCGTCGGTCGTCACATCGGTCCGAGCTCCGGCCTCGAGCAGGAGACGGGCAAGTTCCCTGTTTCCGTCCTTCGCGGCAGCGTGCAGAGGGCTGTATCCGCCGGCCTGGATGCTGTTGGGGTCGGCGCCGTGAGCGATCAACGATCTGCAGATTTCCGTATGGCCTCCAGCGGCCGCCGCGTGGAGCGGGTTGTTTGCGAGTCCGTTGATGCTTCGAGCATTGACGTCCGCTTCGCGCTGCAGCAGCGCATCGACGGCTTCCCGATGGCCGAAGAAGCTCGCCAGGTGCAGAGGCGTCCATCCATCTGCCGAGTGGCCGTGGTCGCCGGCTCCCATGTCCCACAGGTGCGACGTCTGCCCCGTTGCTGCGGCTTCATGGAAGTCGAGGCTTGGCCGGACTGACAGCAGCATCTTGATCGCTTCGTCGTTCTTGACGTACGCGGCGTGGAGCAGAGGCGAGACCCCCGAGCTGTCGGATCTGGAAGCAGATGCCGGGTCAGCCGACAACAGGGCTCGCATTCTGTCGTGGTCGTGGCCCTGGATTGCAGAGATGAGTTCCATGCTGAAAGTCTGCCAGGTGACTAGTCCGTTTGTGCACCGCTTCTTTGTGACTACCCAGAGTGGTTGCTATCTGACAGATTGTGTTTTGCAGGGACATTGCTCGGTGTTCGGGGGTTCAGCGAGCAGTTCAAATGGGGGATTCGGCGGAAACGCCGAGACAGAGCCTGCGGAGACGTGGTTGGGTATGGCTTCCACGGACTTCCGGGTTTGTCGGGCCCGGTGCTGCTGGTGGCACCGGGCCTCGACGCGTCTGGAGGTCAGAAATCCAGCCCGAGATCGAAGTTGGTCGCCGAATGCGTGAGCGCTCCAACCGAAATGAGATCGACGCCAGTCGCCGCAATCTGCTTCACCGTGGCCAGTGTCACTCCGCCAGAGGCCTCGGTGACCATTGCGCCGTTGACGAGACGGACCGCCTGCTCGAGCTGCTCGAGCGACATGTTGTCGAGCAAGACGATGTCGACGAATTCGACGACGGACAGCAGTTCTACCAGCTGTTCGATCGTGTCGACTTCGACTTCAACTCGAACGGTGTGTCCAATACTCTCGCGAACTCGGTTCACGGCAGAGGCGATCCCGCCTGCCGCGGCAACGTGATTGTCTTTGATCATCACCGCATCGTTCAATCCGAACCGATGGTTCCGCCCGCCGCCGGCCCTGACAGCAAATTTCTCCAGAGCGCGAAGTCCTGGCGTCGTCTTGCGTGTGTCAGTGATGGCGGCAGATGAGTCCGCTACTTCGGCGACGTAGGAGGCGGTCAGCGTCGCGATCCCAGAGAGTCGGCCGGCGAAATTGAGTGCGACGCGCTCTGCGGAGAGAATCGCGCGAGTCGAGCCAGAGATTCGCAGGACCACGTCACCTGGGTCGACTCGTTGTCCGTCGTGTCGCAGCACCTCGACCGAGATGCCCGGGTCGACGGTGGTGAACACTCGAGAGGCGATCGCAACACCCGCAACGGTTCCTTGTCGGCGCGCAACGACGGATGCTCGACTCACGTGGTCGGCGTTGAAGACGGCGTGCGACGTGATGTCGCCAACCAAGCCGAAGTCCTCGGCGAGCGCCGAAGCGATGGCCGCATCGATCAGATGGCTTGGGGGATGGTGCAGTTCGGTCATCGGAGTCCTGTATCGCCGAGTCAGACTGTAGACACCAAGCCCGCTGCGCCAGCGGCGGCCTTCACGCGAAGTGAGTGCGTGGACGCTCCTGCAGAACGCCGTCGATCGTGACGTCTACCTTCTCGTTGTAGAAGGACACCAGTCCCGCAACCTTCACAGATTCGTGCGTTGGTACCGGATACTCCCACGCGAGATTCTCACGGAGCGTCCCGTTCACCATCGGGCTCCAATACGAGGCGGTGCCCTTGTACGGACAGTCGGTGTGCAGCGTGCTCGGCTGCATCAGATCCATCCGAACGTCGATCTTCGGTATGTAGTAGCGAGCCGGTAAGCCAGTTTCGAAGAGGATGGTTGGCCGCGTCGTGTCGGCCACGACCTGGCCGTCGATGGACACCTCGACGTGACGTGAGCTTCGCAGTATGTCGACTCTCGAATACGGATCCTTGGGATGCACGTAGACCTGTTCGTCTTCTTCGAACACGTCGAGACTCGACCAATCGAACGAGAGCAGGCCTCCGAGACCGGCGACCGGTGACTCCTCATAGGACCATGCGGCGTCGGCCGCCCGATCGCCGTCGACTACGACGTCGTAGAACGTCGCAGTCCCGCGGCTTGGAGATTGCTCGGTCCGTCCGGAAGGAGACAACAAGTCGGTTGCGACGGTTTCTGGCGGGAAGTAGTAGAGCGGATACGGTCGCTGCCCGAACAGCATCTGTGTGTTGTTCGAATCAACAACCGGTATTCCGTTGAAGAAGACGCGGACTCTGCGGGGACTCATCTCGAGCCGTGGTGCCATCTCGACCTCCTTGGCGACAAGATCGTCAACCGTCCCGAGGTCGTTGTTATTCGCCGAGCATCACCGAACGGAGCAAGTCGAGGCCCACGGGACCGACCTCGAGCAGGTCGGCGTGGAACTTTTTCAGGTCGAAGTCGGGTCGTTTCATGAGTTCTTCGCGTAGTTCGAGAATGACCCGTTCGCCGACCTTGTACGAGATCGCCTGAGCGGGCCAACCGAGGTAGCGAGTCATCTCCGATTCGGCGTATGCCTGCTCGAGCGTCGCATAGTTCACGAGCATTTCGACGCCGTTTTCGTACGACCACCCTTCTCCAGGGTGAAATGGTTGGTCGTTCGGAATGTCGAAGCCGAGGTGGCTCCCGAGGTCGATCACCACTCGGCACGCTCGCAGCATCTGGCTGGCAAGCCAGCCGAACACGTAGTCCGGCTTCTCGAAGTAGCCGAGCTCGTGCATGAGCTTCTCCGAATACAACGCCCAACCCTCGCCGAGTCCGGGATACCACACCATCATGCGGTGGAGTCGAGTCAGGTGTTCGGACATGGACATCTGGATCCCCACCTGGAGGTGGTGGCCCGGAAAGCCTTCGTGATATGCCGTCGAGACTTCATCGAAGAGCGAGAAGGGTCCATCGCCCTTCAGCGACCACCAAACGGATCCCGGCCGAGTCCAGTCCTCGCTCGGACCTACGTAGTAGGCGCCCAGCGGGCCGCCGGGTGGAGCGAGCTGCACGGTCACCGCGCGGATTTCTTCGGGCACGTCGAAGTGGGTGCCGGCGAGTTCGGTGAGCGCGGTTTCGAGTCGAGCTTCGATGAAGGACACGAACTCGGCACGATCCGCAGCGGCGCGCTCCGGGTCGTGATTGAGCAGCTCGATGACCTGAGCGACTGTCGCTCCTGGCTGTATCTCTACGGCGACTTCGGCCATCGCCGTTCGCAGGCGCTCGACTTCGGTCCATCCCCATGCGTACGTCGCTTCTGGATCTATGTCGGTTCCCAGGAATCGATACGCCGCCCGTAGATACCGCTCGCGGCCAGCGGCGTCATCCTGGACAGCATCAGGCAGATACGTGGTCTCCAAGTAGTCACCGAAGGAGCCGAACGTGGCCTTCGCGTGTGCGACGCCTGCGGCGATCCGCTCTTCCAGCGGCGAGTCGTTGATTCCGGAGTCGATGAATTCTTGGCGCAGCGTCGAGAAGTACGACTCTTCGCCTGCCGTCGTGCGACATTGTTCGACCACCGCGTGGATCTGTCGTGCTGCAACCACGTGACCGCGAGCGCGTCCTTCATCGAGCAGCAAGCGGTACCGCATGAAGGCACCATCTATCCCCTCGAGCCGCGCAGCGATGTTGTGCCAGTGCTGAGTGGTGTCCTTGCCCATGTGATCGAAGATCTGTCGATAGTCCTGGGCGCGCGATGCGAGACTGTCGAACTCCAGCAGATGGTCGCCGGAGTCGAAGTAGGCGATTTCCGTGGTGAGCATGGTCTTGGCCACCTCGATCGCGAGCGATTCCCACTTGTCCCGAGCCGGAGGCAGGGCTTCGATCTCGTAGAGCGCTCCGCGGGCGTAGTCGGCGACGCGTTCGAGTCCTGCTGGGCTGGCGTCGTCCCACCTGTGGTCGTGACCGGCAATGCCGAGATACGTGGCCGACACCGGCTGGAGTTCCGCCAGGTCGTCGACGATGCGACTACTCAGGTCGTAGATCGGGTGCTGCTGGTCCATGCCACTCCTCATGTGCCGAGGTGGAACTCTACCGAGTGGACTTCGGCGGTCAGCGACTCGGGGGGAACTCGGAAGGGATGGGAAACCAGCGCAGGTGTTCGAAGTCGGCCGACACGTTGAGCTCGCCGGGGTCGTCGACCCACGTTCCTGAAGCGTCAGACAAGATCGACTTCGCTTCGATCAGGTACTCCGCAAGGCGTGACTCCGGTTCTTGGGTTCTGTGCGGCGGATGGTCGATGCCTTGCGGAGTGAACTGCACCTCTGCCAATCCGAGTGGGGCCCTGTCGCGTCCCGCTCGATGCTCCCAGAGTCCGGTGGCAGGTTCGAAGCGATAGTCGGGAAGGAGGCGCCAACCGTCGGTCGCGACCATGTCGACCGCCTCGAGGATGAACTCGAACGTCGCCTCTGAAATGAAGTAGTTGAAATTGACCCTCACCCAACCGGGTTTGATCCCCTCGCATCCACCGGTGATCTCCCGCTCGAACTCGTGCGACATGTCCAGGTCGATGCCGAGCAGCCGGTGTCCGTAGGGCCCAGCACAGGAGCATCCGCCTCGCGATTGAATGCCGAACACGTCGTTGAGCAAGGCAACGACATAGTTGTGGTGCAGGTGGCGTGAGCCGTGCCGAACGACGAACGAGACGATGGACAGACGTTCGGCGGTGTGGCTTCCGAGCACGTCGAGATTCGGGTTCTGTTCCCAACGTGTAATGGCCCTGCGGATGAATGCTTCTTCGCGCTTTCTGATCTCCTCGGTCCCCACAGCCTGCTTCAGCTTGAAGACCAATCCTGCACGAATCGATTCGACGATGGCCGGCGTGCCGCCTTCTTCTCGGTGCTCGATGTTGTCGAGGTAGCGGTGCTCGCTCGGATTGACGTACGAAACAGTGCCTCCACCAACCACGGCCGGAACCGAGTTGGTGAACAGATCGCGCCTCGCAACCAACACGCCAGGGGTACCGGGTCCGCCGATCATCTTGTGCGGAGAGATGAATATGGCGTCCTTGTAGTCGAGCGGATCGTCACTTGGTTCCATTGCGATGTCGACGTACGGAGCGGCCGCGGCGAAGTCCCAGAACGACAGAGCGCCGTGACGGTGCAACAGGGTCGACACTGCCGACACGTCGGTGATGATGCCGGTCACATTCGAAGCCGCAGAGAACGAGCCGATCTTGAGCGTTCGATCGGCGTGGGCGATGAGTTGTCGCTCGAGTTCCTCGAGGTCCACATGACCGTCCGCGTCTTCGGTGATCGTGACGACGTCGGCGATCGACTCGCGCCAGGGCAACTCGTTGGAGTGGTGCTCGTACGGACCGATGAAGACCACAGGTCGGTCGCTCGGGGGGATCTTTTCGGCCAATTGGTATCGATCGTCGAGATCGCGCGGCAGCCGAATATTGAGCACGGACACGAGTTTGTCCACGGCTCCGGTTGATCCAGAACCGCAGAACAACACGACGTGGTCGTCCGTTCCGGCCACGCATTCCTTGATGATTCTGCGGGCGTCTTCTCTGAAACGTGTCGTTTGCAGTCCGGTGCCGGACGACTCGGTGTGCGTGTTGGCGTACAGCGGCAGCACTTCGGAGCGGATGAAGTCCTCGATGAACGAGAGCGCCCGTCCCGATGCGGTGTAGTCGGCGTACGTGACCCTGCGTGGACCGTACGGCCCGGCCACCACTTCGTCGACGCCGATGACCGATGTACGAATGGTATCGATCAAAGTCATGCCCTCGATGCTACAGGTCTGTCAAGCGCGTCCTCGTGGAAGCGAGTGATGCCAATCCGCAAGGAGGGTTCTGAGCGCCGCGACCAACGCCAGGGGTTGGTCGAGCAACAGGTGATGGTGGGCTTCAGGTATCTCGATCACAGGAGAGGATCGCCCGAGCAGTTCGTACATGTAGTCCGCAGTGTCCGGCGGCACGACGATCGACTTGTCGCCTCGCAGCAGCGCAAAACGAATGTTCACTGCGGCGAGCTGATCGTGGAGCGTCGCCATCGGTCGACGGAAGACCGCCGGATCGAACTTCCACGTCCACCCCGACTCCCTCTCGTGAAGGGAATGGCGTGCGATGTGGTCGATGATGAACTGGTTGTCGCACGGTTGGTCAGGTACCAGGCGAAAGTGCGTGAGTGCTTGATCGAGCGACTCGTAGACGCCCGGCGAACGGAACGCACGGCCGCCTCTTCCCTCCTCTGATTCGGGGTCGGGACGGCGAACGGGTGAATCGATGACGATGGCGCCGGCAATCCGATCGCCATGGAGTGCCGCGGCCTCGATGGTGACCATCCCTCCCAGACTGTGGCCGATGACCATCGGTGGACGCTGCATGTCGGCAGCATCGGCTACCGCAAGAACCTCGCGAGCCCATTGCTGACGGGAGTACTCACTGCGCCAGCCACTGTCGCCGTGTCCGGACATGTCCAATGCGACGACGGAGTACTTGTCTGAGAAGAATGGAGCGAGGTAACTCCACCAATGAGCGTGCGCCGCGCCGCCGTGTACCAGCACCAGCCCGGGGTTGGTCCGCTCGCCCCACTCGAGAAAGTGGATTCGAGTGCCATCGACCTCAATCGCCTGCTCCTGTGGAGCAACGGCCAACGCGTTCGAGAACCATGGAGGAATCACGGTTGAGATTGTCGCACAGCGAATCGGGACTGATTCCTAGGACCGTTCAACGAGGCGTCGCACGGTGCGACGTGTCTCACCGATTGCCTTCAATGCCGACCCAGAGCGCAGGCGCAGGCCCGTCCAGCCGAGCACTGCCTCGAGGTCCCTTGGTTGCATGAGGAACTCGATGCCAAGCTCGATTCCTGCCAGCTCCTTGGCGCGCTCGGCGCCAACCCCGTCGGCGCACACCTCCGGCCATCGTCGGCGCTGCATCGCGCCGAAGCTCTCGCGATTGTCATCGGAGACGATGCCAAACACGCTGCCGAACACTCTGAGCGATCGACCGACAGCCCCTCCGTACCAGAGTGCGGTCGAAATCCGGTTGGATACGATCGTCTCGTGTTGTTGAAGTTCGGCGAGCTGACGTCGCAAGAACTGGGGGTCTCCATCGCGATGGCCATGCGTGATGACCCGAAACCCTGCATCTTCGTAGGCGGTCCGAACCTTCGCGTCTTCGTATTCCAGCCAGTAGAGGCATACGGTCACCTGTGAGCCGTACTCGGCTAGGAGTTCCGCAATCAAGGTGTCGTGTGTCCCAACGATCGGGTCGTTTTCCCAGCCATGAAAGGGATAGACGAGTACCGAGCCGGCAACCGGAGCAACATCTTCAGTCTGTTCCAGGAGATAGAGGAACGGAGCGCCGATCGGCGTCACCGATCCGACGCCGGCGGCCACGGCAAAAGCCGCATTCGTGCGCGACCACACGAACTTGCCGAATCCCGGATAGACCCGATGTGCGGGGAAGGGGTCGGCCACCGTCCAACCATGCTGAACGTGGCCCCAGATGACCGGAGCCGTGCGACGTCCGACATACTCGGCGAGTATCGAATTGTGCCCGTAGTAGCTGTTCGAGCTGTCCATCACCCTCCCTTCGTGAAGCGTCGACCTTCGCGCAGGATCAGCAGTCCGAGCGCCAGCGCACCGAGCAGCCTGATCGCGAGCCACACGCCGTCCGTTGGCAGCAGGGCTCCCAGCGCCGCGAGTGCCGAGCCGCCTCCGGCAGCGAGGAGGAGCGGCGTGGTCTCCCATTCGACATTTGCGAGTCTTTTGCTCGATCGCTGGATCAGCCACGATTGAAGCATGTACGAACCAACCGTCGCATAGGCCGCGCCGAGGATTCCGAATCTCGGTATCAGAGCAAAGTTCGCGACGATGTTGACCGCCGCCACCAACGGCGTCACCACCGCCAGCACCCCGGTCTTGCCCACCTGATAGATGATGTGCACGTTGGCGATGTACCAGGTGAAGGGAATGCTTGCGAGGGCTACGACGGCTACCACAGGCACCAATTCGTCGGAGGCATAGGTATCGGGAGCGCCGAGCGCGAGGCCAATCGGGGCCGCGAGAGCAATTCCGCCGACCACGGCGGCCGTGAGTCGCATCACTACCGAAGACGTGGCTGCCAACACGCTCCAACGCGATTCAGGTGCCGCACCGAAGATCAGCGGACCCCACGCATTGTTCAACGCTCCAACGAGGGCGAGAGACAGTCCGCCGATGAGATAGGCGACGTGATAGCGAGCGACTGCTTCCAGGCTGTCGAGTCGTTCCAGGACGACACGGTCACCGCCAGTGATGACATGCAGCGCCAAAGCATGGAGCACGGTCGGCGAGCCGTAGACCAGAGCTTGTCTGATCAGTGTGCGGTCCGACAATCCGCGCAGCGTCGGGCGATAGAGGGCGAGGCCAACCAGCGCAGCGGCTGCGTATCCAACCGTGAGACCGCCGAGATACCACTCGGCTGTCCGGTCGAAAAGGGCTAGCGCGCCGAGCCCGGCCAGCTGCGAAGCCACCGTACTGATCAGCGCAACGGTAACGAACCAACCCGCTCGGTCTTCAGCCCGAAGCATGGCCAACACGCCGAGACCGGCGACGACGGGTACCGCTGACCAGTTTGCGATCCGCAGAGCTGATCCGTACTGCAGGTCGGCGAACATCGATGACCACAAAGGTCCAGTGACTTCCGCGAGGGCCGCCCCGACAATCGAGAAAGCGACGACCGTTGTGAGTAGGGCGCGGGCTCGCCCTCGTCCGTCCTCGGCGTCGAAGGCGAAGCGGGAGATCGCGGCCGGCACGCCAAGCCCGACCACCACGGTCAATATCTGGCGGATGACCGTGGCGGCAGCAACAACTCCGAATTGTTCAGGGTCGAGGAGCCTGGTGAGGAGTGGAAGCGTGATCAGGCCAGCAGAGAGCTGCGCGGCAAGTGCGACCGTGTAGATCGCCCCGCGACCAAACAAGATGCGCAGGGCTTGTGAATTCTCTGTCACGTGGCACCGTTCGGCATGTGAATACCGGCGACGATACCGAGCGCGGCTACGAGAACCATCACAAACTCTGCAGGAACCGAATTGCCCGCTCTCGGTCGCTGGTGCGCTGCATCGGGGGGAGGGACCGAATCAAGCGAATTCCGTAGCGTTTGGCGGTGAGCCGATTGTCCAATATCGCTACAACGCCACGGTCGACCTCGTTGCGAATCAGGCGTCCCGATCCCTGAGCGAGCAACATCGCGGCCCTTGGGAGATCGACGGCGTTGAACGCGCTTCCCCCAGTGGCTTCCACTCGATCTCTTCTCGCCTGAGTCAGCGGGTCGTCGGGTCGCGGGAAAGGGATCTTGTCGATCACGACGAGCGACAGCGAAGGGCCTGGGATGTCGATTCCTTCCCAATACCCCATGGTGGCCACCAGCACGGACGTCTCATTGCTGGAGAATTCGTTGAGCAAGGCGGTCCGTGGCAGGTCGCCTTGGGCCAACACCCTGAAGGGTCCGTGTGCGAGTTGTCGGACGGCAAGGTCGACCATCTTGTGGCTGGTTGTCAACACCAGCGCTCGGCCCCCGGCGTGCTCGACGAGGGCGGCGATCTCGGCGAGCGCCGCCCCCTGGAACTCAGCGGTTCTCGGATCGGGGAGATCGCTGCCGATATACAGCATCGCCTGGGACCGGTAGTCGAAAGTGCTTTCGAGACGGAGGCCCTCGTAGGTGCGCTGAATGGGTTCGTCGATGCCGTCAGCGAACGGATCGTCTTCCATCGACGATTCGATGAAGCCGAGCCTGGACCCGAGCTGCGCAAGCGACCCGCCGACGGACAGCGTGGCGCTCGTGAGGATTGCGGGGCGCTGAGTCAGCAGATTCCTCGCCAGGTGAGGTCCCACCTCGACCGGAGCCACTCGCAGCACGCCGAGTTCCATCCAGGACACGGACCCTTCCGGCACCGCCATGGCGAACGCCAGGTCACCGGCGAGATGGCCGCCTTGCGCCTGGACTCGAGCCCAGATGCCATGTGCCGGCTCGTCGCTCATTTGCTCGCGTACTCGCCGCAAGGCCATCGAGACCGTCACGTGAGCTCTGGCCAGTGCGGCTCCCAGATCGCCTTCTCCCGGATCGATTGCGCCGTCATCGAGTCGAGACAGAACACTGCGCACCTCAGCAGAGCGGTCGCGTACTTCGGCAATGACATTGCGACCGTCGCGTCCGACCACGTCAGGCAGGATGCGCCGAATCTGGCCCGCGAAGTGGCTGAGGCGACCCGCAGTGATGTCGACCCCGAACGCCGAGGACAAGGCGTCTTCGAGCTTGTGTGCCTCGTCGAACACCACGGCATCGTGCTCGGGCAAGATACGTCCTCCGCTGGTCAGGTCGAGGCCGTAGAGGTGGTGATTGGTAACGATGATCTGAGCCTCGGACGCCTTGCGGATCGAGCGCTCAGCCAGACATCGATCGCCTTGAGCGCATCGGTTGGCTCCAGGGCACTCCATTCCCGACACGGACGACTCGTTCCACGCGGCGTCGCTGACGGCACGGGGGAGATCGTCACGATCGCCGGTGGCGTGGTCTCGCGCCCAGTTGGCGATGAAAGCGACATCCTCCTCGAGCTCTCCCAGCTCGTCGGGACCAAAGAGGCCCGCAGTGCCGAGGCCGTCGCCGAATCGTTCTTCCAGCTTCGCCAGACATGCATAGCTCTGTCGACCCTTGATGATCGACCAGGTCAGATTCGAGTCGAGGTGCTCTTTGAGAAACGGCAGCTCGACGTCGCCGAGCTGGTTCTGCAGGGTCTTGGTCGCCGTTGCCACGATGACCTGAAGACCCGACTCGATGGACGGGATCAGATATCCGAGCGACTTACCTGTGCCGGTCCCTGCTTCGACGATGACGTGGGTTCGCTCGTTGAGCGCAGTCGCGATGGCTTCTGCCATTTGCTGCTGGCTGGGACGGACCCTGCCGTTTGGCTTGGCAGCGACGACGCGATCAAGCGCTTCGGCAACGGTGGTGGACATCGGAGCGAGTTTACGACTCGGCGGTCGTGCCAGCCGCTACCGTCGCGCCATGGCCAAAGAATTCATTTACACCATGCGGCGCTTGAGTCGCTTCTATCCACCCGACCGCGAGGTCCTCAAAGATGTCACGCTGGCGTTCTATCCGGGAGCCAAGATCGGCGTCATCGGGCACAACGGTGCTGGCAAGTCATCGATCTTGCGGATCATGGCCGGCCTAGACGATGGGTTCACCGGTGAGGCCAGACTCACCCCAGGTTTCACCGTTGGCTATCTGTCTCAGGAACCACAGCTCGATCCGGAGCTCGATGTGCTCGGCAACGTGATGGAAGGCGTGGGTCCGGCTCGTGACCTTCTCGCCCGCTACAACGAGGTACTGGCGATGTGGGCCGATCCGGACGCCGACTACGAGAAAGTCGGTGCCGAGCAGGCGGCACTCGAGACGAAGCTGAACGCCACCGACGGTTGGGAAGTCGAGCGCCAGGTCGAAATCGCCATGGACGCATTGCGAGTCGCGCCTGGCGACAGTGATGTGACGACCCTCAGCGGCGGCGAAAGACGACGCGTCGCCCTCTGCAAACTCCTTCTCGAAAAGCCGGATTTGCTGCTGCTCGATGAGCCGACCAACCATCTTGACGCAGAGTCCGTCGCGTGGCTCGAACGGTTCCTGTCGGAGTACCACGGCACGGTCGTGGCCATCACGCACGATCGCTACTTCTTGGACAACGTCGCCGGTTGGATATTGGAGATCGAGTCGGGACGCTGCTATCCGTACGAGGGCAACTACTCCGGCTGGCTGGAGCAGAAGCAAGCCCGGCTCGCACAGGAAGACAAGACCGACTCGGCTCGCCAGCGGACGTTGGCGCAGGAACTCGATTGGGTTCGGATGTCGCCCAAGGCAAAGCAGGCGAAGGGCCGCGCTCGATTGAACGCGTACGAACAACTGCTGGCTGAAGCGCAGAGCGCCGAAAAGCGGCAGGGCAAGCTGGAGATAACCATTCCGATGTCGCGACGACTCGGGGACAAGGTCATCCACGCCGCCGATGTCGCCAAGGGCTACGGAGATCGCTTGTTGTTCGAAGAGCTGACCTTTGATCTCCCGCCGGCTGGAATCGTTGGCGTCATCGGCGCCAATGGCGCAGGCAAGACAACGCTGTTTCGGATGATCACCGGGGAGGAACAGGCCGACGCCGGCTCGCTCGAAGTTGGTGAAACGGTAGATCTCGCATACGTCGATCAGAGCCGAGACGCTCTCGATCCCGAGAAGACCGTGTACGAGGAGATCACTGGCGGAGTCGAACCGATGATCGTCGGCGGCAGGGAGATCCACGGCAGAGCGTACGTGGCGTCGTTCAACTTCAAGGGTGCTGATCAGCAGAAGCACGTGGGGACACTGTCTGGCGGTGAGCGCAATCGTGTTCACTTGGCGAAACTCATCAAGGACGGCGGCAACGTGGTCTTGCTCGACGAACCGACCAACGATCTCGACGTCGATACCTTGCGTGCTCTGGAAGAGGCGCTGCTCGCGTTTCCTGGTTGTGCAGTGGTCATCTCGCACGATCGATGGTTCCTCGATCGAGTCGCAACGCACGTTCTCGCCTTCGAAGGAAACTCTGCGGTCCGATGGTTCCAGGGCAACTTCACCGAGTACGAAGAGATGCGACACGCCGAGCTTGGGTCCGAAGCCGACACGCCACATCGCATCAAGTACAAACCGTTGGTCCGTCCGTAGTCGGATTGCGCAGAGGTCGGCCTAGCCTCACACCGTCGACCAAGGAGTTCGGAACCGTGGGCAGGGCGCTCATTGCATTGGTGCTCGTGATTGCAGCGTGTGGATCTGGAGAGACAGGCGAGGCGGTAGCCCAGGGTCCAGTCGGCACACCTGACGAGCCACGAGTGATCTCCGTGCGAGCCAGCGAATTCAGGTTCGATCCCGATGCGATCGGCGTTGCAGACGGCGAGACGATCACGTTCGAAGTGACGAACAGCGGCAGCATCCTCCACGAATTCCAGCTCGCCAGTGCAATCGACGTCGCCAACCACGGCGAAGGCGGCGATCCTCCGTCGACCGAAAAGCTCTCCCTCCGCCCAGGAGAACGGGGGGCCATCACCGTCACCATCGATGACGCAGCATTCCAATTCGTCTGTTTCGTCACGGGGCACTACGAAGCTGGCATGTGGGGCGAGTTCACGATCCCATGAGGATCCTCGCTGCGGTCGTTGCGACGGTCATCGGCACATCCATGACTGTGCCCGCAGTGGCACTGCAAGCTCCCTTCGAGCCGGAGGCTGTGACCGTCCGCTCGTGCATTGCATATCCGGATGCGTGGACCGGAAAGTTGTCGCGCTCTCCATCTCTCGAGTCGAGCATCGCGGAAGGCCTCGATGATCCGCGTCTCGTTGGCGTAGGCGTTGGCCTGTCGATCTGGGTTCAAGGCCTTGGTGAAGTCTTTGCGGTAAACCCCGACTTCAGATTCCGACCAGCAAGCAATCAAAAGATTCTTACTGCGATGGGAGCATTGGAGTACATCGGTGCCGACGCCGTCCTCACAACGCGATTGTCGTCGTCTGCACCCGTCGATGATGGCGTGCTCCGAGGGGACCTGGTGTTGGTCGGCTCCGGGGATCCGACGCTCGCGTCTGCGGGCACGCACTCGCTGGATTCGCTCGCTCGACAGGTTGCGGCAATGGGGATCGGGACGATCTCTGGCGACGTGCTGATCGACGAGTCGCGATTCGATCGGCTCCGTACCGCGAACGGCTGGTCCGGATTCTGGATACCGACCTGGGTGGGTTCGCTGTCAGCTGTCGTTGTGGACGAAAACCGAGCTTCAGCGCTGGCGGCTGACATCGCAGAGCCAGCACTCGATGCTGGGCGTTCGTTGATCGTGGCGTTGGCTGAAAACGGGATCAGGGTCGGTGGTGAAGCGACGCTCGGGCTCGAGCCGTCTGGCGCAGTGACGCTGGCCGCTACGTCGTCCGTGCCGCTGTCCGACATCGTTGGCGAAATGGTGCGTGACTCCAACAACATGTACGCAGAGACGTTGTTGAAGGAGATCGGTTATCGCCACAGCGGACTCGGAACGTCGCAGTCCGGCTTGGCGGCGATCGAAGAGCTCGTGCGCTCCATGTGCTTCCCCCGCAGCCTCCTCCAGCAAGATGGATCTGGACTGAGCGACGGCAACACCAGGTCAGCAAGGCAGTGGCGTCGCATCTTGCAGTCAGCTCAGCGGTTTACATGGTGGCCGGACCTGGAGCAGTCGCTTGCCGTTGCAGGCGTAGACGGCACATTGGAGCGTCGGTTCGTCGACACCGAGGCCGAAGCCAACCTGCGGGGGAAGACCGGCTCCATCACCGGCCTTCGGGCGTTGACGGGAACCTTCACGACGGCCGGAGGCAGGACCGTGTTCTTCTCGGCGATCGTCGACGCCGACGAACCGAGACCCGGCATGGCGGCGCTGGACGACCTGTTGGTTCGGGTTGCTGCTGACGGGTCGTAGCCCAGCTCGACAGTTGAGGTGCAAGGATGAGGGTATGAAAGCACTTGCACCGTACGCAGAGCAGATCGGAGATGAGGTCCATCGTCTGGTCCTCGCCGTGCATCGGCAGATGCGCGCCACGCGACCCGACGAGATCGCCAGGTGGCGCGAGAAGGTTGGCGGCAACGCAACTCCACTGATCATCACTATGCGGCCATTCATCGAGGCATCGACCTCGACGCGCGACATCGCCAATCGCTTGAGCCGATACGCGTTGCCGGCAGTGCTCGAGAGCTGGATTTCGGAAGCAATCACCTCCGGACTCTTCAACGAAGATTTCGTTCCCTCACCCAAGGCCAAGCATCTGGCGGCGCATCTGACAGAAATGCAGAGCGACCTGATGTCTGAGATGTGGGACTCCACCGATAGGTTGGATCAAATGGTCGCCACCATCGAGCCGGTCATCGACGGAATCCCTGATCGCTATCACGGTGACGCGTTCTCGCTGACACGGGCGTGGGTCGCATTGCCTCGTCCCGAGAGTTCAACCGCGTTTCGTTTGCACCACTTGCTCACCGTCTTGCGGTATCTGCGAGCCGACTGCCACTTCGAAGTCCTCTATGAGGCTGAACTGGTCCCCGGTGAGGCCGCTCGGCTCGATGCGGCGTGGCGCGCTCGCGAAGCGACCCATGACCATCCGCTCGAGAATCTCGTGCTTCGGGGCCTCGTCACTCCCGAAGGCGAGATCACTGCAGAAGGCAAGTTGTATCGAGATTCCATCGAAGCGGAGACCAACTCTGCGTCCGGAACCGCGTGGGTCGTGCTGAATGAGGGCGAACGAAACCAACTTCTGGCCGATCTCGCCCAGCTCCCCGATCACGTGCCCGGCTGAGCCGGCGCGATCAGTCCCCGAATATCCGAGGGTTGGCCGCAAACAGGTCGGTCACACCACATCCGGGACACGTCCACGTTTCGAGCGGCGTCGCATTCCAAAGTGCTTCTCGTGACTGATCGCGCTTGCGAACATCGAGTCGGGTCTGAATGACCGATGGAACCATCGTCCCGGTGCACCGAGCGCATGGTTTGGTACCTGCGCTCGGAGACCTGGGGTCCCCCCATTCGTGTGCTGCTGGCCTCAACAGACTTCCCAACGAGACAGTCTTACCAGGCTATCAGCACCGGGGCGCTTCGGAGGTGACCGTTCAGAACTCCAACCGCGGACTAGTCCGTTGTCGTCCGATCATCGGTATCGTCTCGGGTCGACCCTTCAGGAGCGCACTTGTCAGAATCCACACCGGCTCGCCGTGAGTACGACACGCCAGGCATCGAGGACGGCCAACTCGATGTCGATCCGCTGGTTCAATTCGAGATGTGGCTCGACGAAGCGATCGTCGCGAACGTCTCGGAACCGAACGCCATGAACCTGGCGACGGCCGACGGTTCGAAGCCGTCGGTGCGGACGGTGCTTCTCCGTGGAATCGACCACGGCATCGTCTTCTACACGAACTACGCAAGCCGCAAGGGTGTCGAGATCGCAGCGAACGCGCACGCGGCCGCCAACATCGTCTGGCTGGATCTCCACAGACAAGTCCGCTTCGAGGGAAAAGTCGAGAAGATCGACGCCGCGCGGTCTGACGAGTATTTCGCCAGTCGGCCCCGCGGTGCGCAGGTGGCGGCGCGTGCGTCCCGACAAAGCGACGTCATCGAGAGTCGGGCTGTGCTCGAACAACGGTTTGCTGCCGAAGAAGCGAAGTTTCCCGATGTGGTTCCTCGGCCGGACCACTGGGGAGGCTATCGGCTGGTGCCGAACATGATCGAGTTCTGGCAGGGTCGGCGTAACCGCCTCCACGACCGCATCAGCTACCGGCGGGAGGCGGAGCTCTGGCGAGTGGATCGGCTGTCGCCCTAGCCGCCGCTGCCCAGTTCTTCCAGCCGCTCCAACGAGACACATTCGAGCGTCACTGCAGTGATGGCGGCCTCGTCAGGTCCGGTGAGGAGCTCGGAGAGGTCCAGGTTCTCTGCGATGCAGTCGGCTTCTTCTTGGGTGAATCCGTTCGTCACCAACTGCTCAACGAACACCGAGGTGATCCCACCGGCGTCGATGAGGTCGTCGATGGCGGCATCGTCACCTGACGGCTCGTCTGCGATTCCGCACTGTGCTTCGTTGTACGCCGATATGGCGTCACCGGCGGCTTGGGCAGACTCATCGTTGATCGTCGCCAGTGCTTCAGGGTCATCGAAGAGGGCGATCACGTTGTAGTCGAAATCGCGCAGCGTTTCGAACAACGACCGGAAAGCAGCGAGCGAGGTCTGAACCGACTCATCCAACTCGGGTGGGGCCACGGCGGCGGCCTCCTCGAGCAGCCCGACGAACTCAGCCATCTCGGCTTCCGTCTGCTCCGGACCCACAAATCCGAGGTTGTCCAGTGCGTCAGACATGTTGATCTCGAGCGACAGGCGGCACCACTCAGAATCAGCAGAGGCCACAGCTGTGGTGGTCGGAGCAACTGTCGTGGTCGGAGCAATGGTCGTTGGAGCATTGGTGGTTGCCGGAGCGGCCACCGTCGTGTCGCCGGCTCCGCCGCCACACCCCGCCAGCACCATGGCCAACGCCGTCACAAATCCCACCAGCCGCATCCGCCACTCCTCATTCGTGCCTGCGAAGAACCATACCGGTTGCGATTGCTCAGGCCGGCTCAACCAGCGGTGATGCCGCCGTCAACCGGAAGCGCGGTGCCGGTGATGAATTGCGCAGCGTCGGAAGCCAGGAAGAGGACTGCGGCCGCTACCTCGTGCGGTTGGGCGATCCGCCCCAGCGGATGCTTCGCCTCGAACTGGCTGAGGACTTGGTCGGCTCCTCCCATGAGTTCGAGTTCGGCATGCAACATCGGCGTGTCAACGCTGCCAGGGCAAACACAGTTCACTCGCACGTTCTGGTGGGCGTGGTCGAGTGCCATCGCGCGAGTGAGGTTCACCACAGCTCCTTTTGCCGCGCAATAGGCAGCGGCGCCCCGCCCGCCGACCAGGCCGAAGTACGAAGCGTTGTTGACGATCACGCCGCCTCCGCTCTCGATCATGTGCGGAAGTGCCGCGCGAGACATCAAGAACACCCCTGTCGTGTTTACGGCCATGGTGGTCTCCCACTCGCTCGGTTCGGTTTCGAGCACCGTCTTTTCTCGGTAGATCATCCCTGCGTTGTTGAACAGGACATCGATTGAGCCGAACCGGTCGACCGTGTCGACGACGGCAGACTGAGCCGACGTGGGGTCTGTGACGTCGCACTCCAGCGAGATCGCGTTGGCTTCCGCATCCGTGAGTTCGGCGAGGACGTGTTGATTTCGGCGGACATCACGGGCGGCGATGGCGACGTTCGCTCCTTCTTCTGCGAAAAGGTGGGCGGCCGCCCTCCCGATGCCACTGTTGCCGCCTGTGATCAACACCGTCTTACCGACGAACCGTTCTGCCATTGGAGCCTCCTCGAACAGGAGCCTAGAACTGAGCCGCTGCGGCCGGTACGGTCGCTGAAGTGCGCGACCGGCGTTTGATGAGAAGGGTCACCGATGGCTTACGATGGATTTCCGAAAGAGACCGTTGCGTTTCTGCGTGCGATCGACCGCAACAACACCAAGAACTGGTTCGAGGACCATCGGTCGGATTACGACAAATACTGGTTGGAACCTGCTCGCGAGTTCGTCGAAGCGGTGAGTGCCCGACTGCAGAAGATCGCTCCGGTAGTGGCCGATCCGCGAGTCAACGGCTCCATCTTCCGAATCAACCGCGATGTTCGATTCTCAAAGGACAAGACCCCGTACAAGAACCATCTCGACTTCTGGTTTTGGGAAGGCGAGCGACGCCGAGCGGTCACTGGCTTCTACATGCGGATCGGCCCCAAGAACCTCGGCGTTGGTGCGGGCTCGCACAGCCTCCGCAAGGAGCATCTCACGACCTACAGAGACCGGGTCGTCGACCGCGAGGCAGGCGTGGCGCTGGCGAAGGCCGTGAAGTCGGTTGAGCGTGCCGGATTTCCGGTGAGCGGGGAGCACTACAAGACCGTGCCTCGAGGCTACGAGCCGGCCAACGAGGTCCAGGTGCGACTGTTGCGACACAACGCCTTGTGGTGCGGCACCAACGTGCCGATCCCCGAGCAGCTGTACTCGAGAGACATCGTTTCGCACGTCATCGCCACATGGCGCAAGCTCGCACCGATCCACCGATGGCTCGCCACCAATGTCCAAGATTCGTAACCTGTGAAACGTCGGCGTTGATCGGTCGACGCTGAGAAAGCCACTCAGCGACTGGCCCAATATCGCGGCACATACTGTCGATGATTGGTGAACTGCTCGTCAGTCGACAAGAGGATCGTCCCGAATGCGAAGAGCTCGCCGTGGATTTCCGGATGATTCGTCATGAGCCATCTCTCGTAGTCCGCGAGCTTCGCCGAGTCGACGGCGCTGCCCTCGTTGTCGGTGAGGATGCGACGCGTGATGAGACCGTTTTCGACCGTCAGCTCATACGTAGCGTTCCACTGCAGGGTCGGCTCACCGTCTGCGTTGAAATGCCCGAAATCGGTCGACCGCCGAGTCTCACAAGTGACCACGGCGCCAAGGGCATTGCATTCCGCATTCAAGGACCCGTTGCCGAGAGCAAGCAGGCGAGAGTCAGCAACGTCAGCTGTTCCCTCTCCGAATTGCACGAAATAGCTCGTTTCTTGCCGGTCGTATCCGCAGTTGAGGCAATTGGCTGTCGCGTCCGGGTGCATTAGCCGCTGGAAGGTCTCGACGTCACCCGCTTCGAAGGCGATGATCCATTCCATGGCCACGTCCAGCGGCTCCCTCAACGTGACGACTGTGCTGGTGGTTGTGCTCGCCTCCGTTGACTCGGTCACCAAAGTGGGTGACGGCTCGGGGACCGTGGCCTGGGTCGTGTCGGCTTGTTCCCCCGTTTCGACGGTCGGCGAAGTGGTTTCGTCGATTGCCCCGCCGCACCCCACCAGGACGATCGCGAGGACGATACCGGCAGCCAAGGCGTGGCTCGCTGCCCGACTCTTTGGACCACGCGTGGATTGGTGCCAGGAAAAAGGCATCTCGGACGGCTTTCAGGGGTCCTGGACCGACAATACGCGACCGATCCGATCAGCGCGTTCGAGGTCAGCGCTGTCCGAGATTCATGACGCCAGGAGATCGAAATGAAAGCCCGCCATCAGGAGCAGTGCGCCCACCGACTTGGCCCAAGCGTCGATTCGTGGCTGAGCGATCACCGTTGCGAACGGTCGTATCACCACGGTAAACACGGCCTGCCCGACGAACGACACGATGGCGGCCAAAGCGAGGGCTGCCACGCCTGAGAGTAGAACTGCGAGGACGATGATCCAACCCCAGGACGTGAACAGGACCGCTATCGCGAACCCGATGACGACGGTTGCGGTCTGAGCGACAAGTCGCACAACGGCGCTGCGTCCGAGTTCGAGTCGAGCCGGCACTTCTGCAGGTCTGATCCGGCGCTTGGCCCACTCCCATATCGGAGTCCACCGCTGTCTGGCACGGTCCAACATCCCTTCGAACGGTGACGCGGTACGCAGCGACTCGCCGAATCCAAGCAGTCGCTCGGGCCCGATGATGTCGAGGATCACCGTGAGTGCTCCGACGAATTGAAGCACCTTGCCGATCCGCCCCCACCACAGAACGTCGACACCCCAGAGCTCCATGTGGAGCACTGAGGTGCCGGTGGCCCATTCTCGCCAGATCTCGATGAGGTTCATCGGCGGCGAGCGTAGCGATTGTTGGTTGAACTGGTCAGCTGTCCGGTTGAGTCAGTTCCAGATTGCGGATGACCATGCAGCGCCTGACCAGCTGCTGCCGGACCATGAGGACCCCGACCACGAGCTGCCGGACCAGCTGCTGCCGGACCATGAGGACCCCGACCACGAGCTGCCGGACCAGCTGCTGCCGTTCCAGATCCCGCCATCCCAGCTCACCTGATGTGCGCTGAGCTTGGCCCATTCGGCGGATGACCATGCCTGACCGAAGATGTCGATTTCTCCTTCGAGAACGACACCGTCCATCTGGACGTGGATCGAGCCGCGAGCTCCTTCCAACGTCCCGAGACCGGTCGACGGAAGGAAAGACTGCAGACTGGTGAGCGGTGCACGGGATGCGACGGCGGTCTTCAGGTTGATCAGGCCCGCGCCCTCACACAATCCGCTGAGGTTCGCCATGTCGTCGGCCGCCGACATCAACAACGCCTTCACCTGGTCGGGCGTCGCATCTGGACGCTGGCTCAGGATGAGAGCTGCGGACCCGGAGACGAATGCGGCTGCCTGGGAGGTGCCGCTTCCTTTGAAGAAGCGCTCGTCGACCACAGCTCCTGGATTGAGGCGGTCGATGGTCGAACCAGGTGCCCGGAGGCTCTCGATGGATCGTCCTGGCGCTACTACGTCGACGCTGCGAGACCTTGTTCCACACGTTGCCCAGCGCGGCAGTTCGTCGTCCTTGGTTGACGCCGTGCCTTTCGTATCAGCGGCGCCGGCCACGATCACGAATGGGTTGAGCGCAGGGTTGCGGACAGCAGCCTTGTTGCCGTCGTTTCCTGCGGCGACGACCACAACGATTCCGGAACGCCAGGCGGCCTCTGCAGCGAAGGAGAGTGGATCGAGCTGATAGCTCTGCACGCCGTCTGTGCCGAACGACAGGTTGAGCACCCGAATGTTCATTCCGTTGTCGGCGCGATGCTGGACAACCCAGTCGATGGCGGCAATGACCTGCGACACGTCTACGGACCCGTCCGCACCGGCGACCTTGACGTTCACGATCCGAGAGCCAGGAGCCACGCCAGAGAAGCCGTCGTCGTAACCGGCGATGATGCCGGCCATGTGGGTGCCGTGCCCGAAGGTGTCGACGTATCGGGTGTCGTCATCCTGCGATTCGAAGGAGAGATCAGGTCCGTTGATGACCTTGCCCTTGGCCGTGAGGCCCGTGACCGGAGCAACTCCGGAGTCGATCAGCGCAACGTCGATACCGGTGCCGTTGAAGCCATCGTTCCAGAAATGCTGGGCACGAATGGTCTCGGTGGAGGCGGCCAGGGATCCGGCGCTCGTCTTCGATGAAGTGACAGGACGACCCGTGAGCTGGACCTTGGCGTCCTCGACGACATTCACGATGCTGGGCGTCGACGCGAGAGCGCCAACACGATCAATCGAGATCGTGGCTACAAAGCCGTCGATGATCGCCAGCTGTTGAGTGACGGTGCCTCCGAGTGCTTCGGTCGCCTCGGTGGCGCCGGCAATGTCGCCGTCTGTGGTCACGATCACGGAAGCCTCGGCAGAAGCCGTGCTCGCCATGGCTTGTGTCGGCGCAACAAGCATCACTGCGACCATCATCGCGACGGCGGCAGCGGCGGCGCGCACTCGTCCGCCGTCCCAACTCAGTCCGAGGACGACGGCGATGCCGTGACCGCCCTGTTCAAATCTCTTCATCGTGGTCTCTCCGGTTGTGTTCGAGAAACATCGGCCGCTACGCCCCGAATCTCGCGACTCATCTGCAAGAAATCGTGCTGACTAGTCACCGTCACGGCAGCGACGGAAAGAGCTCGGGTAGCCTGATCCACATGTCTCAATACTTCTCACCAAAGCTGTTTGGGTTCCTCAAAGACCTCGCAGAGAACAACGATCGGGAGTGGTTCAAGGCCCATCAAGCCGACTACGAGCGGTACGTCCGAGAACCTGCGCTCGATTTCATCAACGACTTCGCGGCGCCGCTGAAGAAGATATCGCCGCATTTCGTTGCCGATTCGCGGACCGTCGGTGGCTCTCTGTTTCGAATCCAGCGCGACACACGATTCGCCAAGGACAAGACGCCGTACAAGGAGAACACCGGGGTTCAGTTCCGTCACCTCCTCGCCAAAGATGTGCACGCTCCAGGCTTCTACATGAACCTGCAGCCGGGCGAGTGCTACATGGGCGTTGGGCTTTGGCGACCTGAATCCAAAGTCGCTTATCAGATCCGCCGGCACATCGACGAAAACCAGGCCGCATGGAAAAAGGCATCACGCGGCAAGCGATTCACTGACGTCTATTCGATCGGCGGCGATTCCCTCGTGAGGGCGCCGAAGGGCTACGACGACGACCATCCGCTCATCGAAGATCTGAAGCGCAAGGACTTCATAGCTTCGACTCGGCTCACGCAGAAGAGCGTCACCGCACCCGACTTCATGGACACGTTCGTGGACAACGCGAAGCGTGCCTCACCTTTCATGAGATTCCTGTGTGAAGCGGTCGGACTGCCGTTCTGAGGCAGGGCCGAGGCCTTGGTCAGCTCCGCTGTCCGAAAGCAACGGTGACACGGGCACCCGAAGCTGTGTTGCTCACCGTGAGCGTTCCGCCCGTGCGTTCGGCCGCTTTACGTGCGATGTCGAGGCCCAACCCCGTAGAGCCTCCCCCGCTGTGTCCTCGTAAGGTCGCTTTCGGGTCCGTGAAGCCCTGTCCTGTGTCTTCAACGATGAGTGTCGTGTCGGTGACTGCGAGCTCGATTCCGACACCGGGTTCCGTGTGGGCGAACACGTTGCCGATGAGTGCATCGATGATGGCCCCGCACTCCTTCGCGTCCAGCGGAATCTGGTGGGCGCTGCCAGAGATCTCGACCGAGAAGGGCCTGGACTGCCGATCGGCGAGAACCTGCCAATAGGCACCGCGTAGTCGTGCAGATTCAGCGAGGTCCGACCGGCGCGCCTCTCCGCGTTGCGACCCAGATCGTGCATCGCTTATGAGTTCGTTGATCGAGGTCTCGAGGCGCTCGACCTTCGCGCCCAGCGAAGCTGCCAGAGCGTGGTCTTCGAGGTTCTCGACTTGTAGACGCAGTGCCGCGAGGGGCGTCCTCAGCCGATGGGACAGATCGGCGACTGACTCCCGTTCTTCGTCGAGCAGTCGGTCCAACTGGCCGGCGAGGTCGTTGAGGGCTTCGCCAACTGCTGCGATCTCAGGTGGCCCTCCCGGCTCCACTCGCGCGTCGAGATCGCCAGAGCCAAGACGGCGCGCAGAATCGGCGAGTTCGTGCACCGGCGTCACGAACGATTGGCCGAGGCGATCAGCGGCGATCACGGCAAGCGCCATAGCGGTGATTCCGAGTGCCCAAAGGACCGCCCACGCGTACGACACTCCGGCACGGAGTTCCGATTCTGAGACGAACACCTGAACGACGTAGGTGCCGGATCGGCCGGTGACCGGAACGAGGACTTCTGCTCCTCCTTCGGTGATCTGACTGAACGCTACGCCTTGGGTGCCGGCCAGGCGCACTCCATCGGACGCAGCTCTCTTCGTGCCGTACTGCGTCCCGTCTGGGCCGTGAATCGTCAGTTGATCCGGGTCGTCTGACCGTGCGATGACCGACGCTGCGACCGCGCTCCGATCAATTTCTGGCTCGGCAAGTTCGGTCGCCAGCCGCTCCGCTGCGGTCTGGGCCCTGTTTTCGGCTGCCACAAGAGATCGGTCCTCAGCCTGTTGTCGCACGAGTAGCGACAAGGGCACGACGAACGCGATCACCACAAGCGCTGCGACGGCCAACGTGACCAGCGCTAACTGCCGTCTCACCGGTTCGGGTCGACGAGTTTGATTCCCACACCACGAATCGTGTGCAAGTACGCCGCGTCAGAGGCAGATTCACCGAGCTTGCGCCTGATACTCGACAGATGCACGTCGATGGTGCGATCCGAACCGCCATAGGGTTCGCGCCACACTTCAGCCAGCAGCTTGCGTTTGGACACCACTTGGCCGGCTCTCGCCGCGAGGTAGGCCAAGAAGTCGAACTCTTTCGGACTCAGTTCGACTGCCATCCCGGCGAAAGTCACGTCACGCGAGCCCGTGTCGATGACGAGATCCCCGACGGTGATCGGCGCTTCGGAGTCGGTGGCTGTGCCACGACGCAACACTGCGCGCATCCGGGCTTCGAGTTGGGCTGCGCTGAACGGTTTCACCAAGTAGTCGTCTGCGCCTGCATCCAGCAGGCCCACGATTTCGCGTTCGTCCGACCGTGCGGTCGCAATGATGATCGGTACTGCGCTGACGGCTCGGATCATCTTCAACAGGTCGCCTCCATCGAGGTCAGGGAGGCCCAGGTCCAGGATCACGGCGTCCACCGTGCCCGAGACGGCAACTTCCAGTCCGCTCATAGCAGTGCTCGCCGACTCGACAGAATGGCCGCGAGCCGACAACGTTTGCGCCATGAGTTGGCGAATGTCGAGATCGTCTTCGATGAGGAGCACATTGGCCATGGCGGCATTATGCAGCCCTATAGGCCACCGTGGGTCGTATTGGCCTGGAACTCGCGTCATCCTGACGTTCCGTTGATGTTGTAGGCGCTCTTGGGTGCGATCATGGTGCCATGACCACACAGTCGAGACGTGCTGCGGGCCTCACCATCGCTTGGATGGTGGTGGCAGCTGCAATGGCCACCTTCGCCTGGCAAGCCGTCAGCGCAGCCGGCACGAGGGTGAATCAACAGCCGCTCTACCCGCTGTCTGCTGGAGTCCCCGTGCTGGAGCCGGATCCGGCGCCCGACGTTGTTGTCGTGCCGGTGGATACCTCGAGCACCACGCCAGGTAGTCCGTCGACGACGCGGCCCGACGGTGCCACTTCGTCGACGTCCAGTCCGAGTTCGACAGCCACAACTTCCCCGTCATCGAGCACATCGACGGCGACCAGTGCCACGTCGGCTCCCACCTCGACGACAGGAACCACGGGCGTGACGACCACTTCGACGACGTCGAGCACCTCCACAACGTCGACGACGGCAGCGGTTGCGATGCAACGGGCGTCATACACCCTGATCGGTGGCACCATCACCATCGAGTACGGCGACGGTGACGTGGTTCTCATTTCCGCGGTGCCCAAGGCCGGCTTCGCCACCGAGATCGATTCGAATGGCCCATCGGAAGTGGATGTCGACTTCCGATCAGAGAGCCATCGCTCGAAGTTCGACGCTTCGATGTCGAGCGGTCAGCTGGTGGTGAACATCGACGAGAAGGACGACGACTGACTCAGTCGTCTGAGTTGGCGGGTAGGAAGAACCCCGACAGGACCTTGATCGGCGCCTTGGCGACCACCGCGAGCCCTTTGCCGACGGACCGAGGCGTGACTCTGATGTGGGCTCGCCCGATGAAACCTCTCCGCACGAAGTACAGCCACATGCTGATGGCGGCGACGGCCATGGCGCCGACGAGGCCGAAGTACCCCCATTGCCATTGCAGCTCAGGCATGTTGGCGAAGTTCATCCCATAGATACCCGCGAGAAGCGACAACGGCAGGAGAATCGCAGAGAAGACCGTGAGCACCTTCATCACCTCGTTGGTGCGTTCGGCGACGGTGCTGCGGTACGTGTCCATCACCGAGCCGAGTAGCACTCTCGCCGAATCCAGGCTTTCGACCACTCGGTGGTGGTGGTCGTAGACGCTGGAGAATCGGCGAGCGGCTCGTGCGCCGATGACACCACGTTCGCCCTCGCTCAACGAGCGAAGGACCTCGCGTTGGGGAGCGACAACCCTTCGAATGCGGCTGGTGTCGCTCCTCAGTCTCTGGACGTCGGCGATGATCTGGGGGTCGCCACGCAGCGACGCTTCCTCGAGTTCTTCGATTCGAACGTCGAGATGATCGAGCAATGGCAGATAGCTGCGGCCCGTGAGTTCGGCGATGCGAGCAAACATCCGGTCTGGCCCACCGTCGGCGAAACCAGGGGTCACCTGGGCGTGCTGAATCATCGACTCGACCACCGGCACGGTCTGGCGGTGAAGGGTCACGAGGGCGTTCGAGTACAACAGCACGTCGAGTTCATTGGTCAGCACCCGGTCGCCTGAAACGTCGGGCGTGTGCATGACGCAGAACACGTATGTGGAAAAGTCGTCGAGCTTGGGGAAGAGCGTCGCTTCGCCGAGATCTTCTATCACCAGTGGATCCAGATCGAAGTGCTCACTCAGCGTCGAAATGTCGGCCTCGGAAGGGTCGGTCACGTCGATCCACGACCATCCAGCCAGTCCGAGATCATTCAGCGATCCTGGAACCAAGAGGGTTGAATTGTCGGCCTTGGTCATGACTGACAGCATTCGCCGATTGTTGCACTCGGCCGGTAGATCGGCGCGGACCGTCAGTGAACCGTCGCTGACGTTCGCTTGTTAGCCTCAGTTGTTGTGGGAAGAAGAGGGACTCTCGTGTTTGTGGTTCTGACGTTGGCCGGTGCGGCCTGCGCCGAGAGTGGTGATGTGGGCGTTCTCGGTGCGACGCTGAGCCAGTTTCCCCACTTTGCCTCGATCACCGTCGACGGTGCCAGCGACGAGTTCGGGGTGGAATGTACGTTGTCCGATGATTCCGTCCGGGCTGTGGCATCGAGCTCTGAGGCCGTCTTCAGTTTCGACGGCAAGCGTGACGGTTCGCAGATCTCGATGTCCGGATTCTCCTCCAACCTCCCGGAAGGCTTCTCGGCCTCGCACACCACTGCCACCGAGGTCGAAGTCGATCTCACCGGCGACATCCTCACCGGGCGCTTGTTCGGCGTGGCCGATGCCAACGACGGCCAAGTGAGTTTCCGCATCGATTGCAGCTGACGCCTTTCACGCCAACGCGTAGAGCCTCCGGATTGGTAGGGTCACATCATGTTGTTCGGTAAGAAGTCAACCATGATCGATGCAGCCGATGCACTCCCTGGGAGGTCGCAGTCAATCGAGGTTCCGAGCACCCACTACGTGAACGGGAATTCGATCAAGCCGCCGTTTCCTGAAGGCGCTGAGTCCGTGATTGTCGGACTCGGCTGCTTCTGGGGAGCGGAGCGAATCTTCTGGAAGCTGCCAGGCGTGATCACTACTGCGGTCGGATACGCCGGAGGGTTCACGCCCAACCCGAGCTACGAAGAGGTTTGTAGTGGCCGGACAGGGCACACCGAAGCCGTGTTGGTGGTATTCGATCCGGAGATCATCACCTTCGACGAAGTGTTGAAGGCGTTCTGGGAAGGGCACGATCCGACACAAGGTATGCGTCAAGGCAACGATGTCGGATCGCAGTACCGTTCAGCGATCTATTGGACCTCAGAAGACCAGCGCAAGGCAGTCGAGGCGTCGAAGGCCGCCTACGAACGAGAGTTGCTCGCGAACGGGTATTCGGGCATCACCACTGAACTCGCTCCTGCCGGCGACTTCTATTACGCGGAGGGTTACCACCAGCAATACCTCGCAAAGAACCCCAATGGGTACTGCGGGATCGGCGGGACGGGAGTCAGCTGTCCGATTGGACTTGCAACCGCGGAGTGACATCCGTCACGCTCGCAAGCGCAGCGACGACGAGGAGAACCAGTGAACAAGGCCGTATCAGCAGCGCAGGCGAATCGAGCTGCTCTGCGCCGAGCACTGGACCACGTCGAGCATGCTTTGGCGGTGCCGTCGCGGCGCGACAACTGGATCGAGATGGTTCTCGGAAGTCTGAAATCGTTGACACTGGAGCTCGATGTGCACGTTTCCGAAGTCGAACGGAAGGGCGGTCTGTTTTCCAGCATCATGGCGCAGGCCCCTCAGCTGGCGGCCACGATCGAGCAACTCCGACGTGAACATGACGAGTTGAGTTCGTCTATCTCCGACGTGGTGAGTGCGGTCAACCGCGCGAAAGCTGCTGATGAACTCGATGAAGTGAGGCGTCTCGGCTTGGCCCTCATGGGAGATTTCGTGCGACACCGTCATCGTGGTGCCGATTTGGTCTACGACGCGTACGCCATTGACATCGGCGGCGGCTGAACAACGCTCTCAGGCGCAGCGGGTCAGATGGTGACCACGAGGCTGTCGGCTGCCGTCGGGTGATGCGACTCGATCCAGCCGGTGAGTGCGCCGTCCAGTTGGTCGAACGGGACGTAGCCGCGTGCAACCATGTAGTGGTCGAGGCCGTCTCGCAGCAACAGCGTCGGAAAACCGTTGGCACCGAGGCTTCTCGCTCGGCTGAAGTCAGCGTATGTCGCCTTGCGCATGTCGCTTGATTGCATCTCCTCGATGAAGAGATCTGCATCCACAGGAGTCTCCTCCAGGAGCTGTGGATAGACCGCTACGTCGGTTATGTCGACATTCGAGGCGTAGAACGCACGCTGCAGTTTGGCGTAGAAGGCGTGGACAGCGTCCGGAGCCAATGTCCGCATCGTGACCGTCGCAATACAAGGGAGCTCGGTGTCGTAGGTCCAGCCGTCACGCTGGAAAAACTCGTGGTCGAATCCCTGACCGGTCGTCTCTTCGACCTGATGCCAATGATGCGCGAGGTACCGCTTCATCTCGGCATCCATGAGTTCCGCTGCAGGTCCCGGTCGCAAGCCTCCAACCACGATCGAGACAGGGAACGAGTACCGCTTGACCACCGCTTCCATTGCAGGGGCGAAACCCCAGCACCATGAACACATCGGATCGCCGACGTATATGAGTTCGAGATCGGGCGTTTCCATGCGCCGCAATCTACCGCCGTTCCGGTGTCAGCCCTGCGTTCGTGGGATGCGAAGGGTGAAGGCCGAACCCTCTCCCAAGGCGCTTTCGACGTCGATCGACCCGCCGTGGTTCTCAGCCACGTGCTTCACGATCGCGAGGCCCAGTCCCGTACCTCCATCGGTGCGGGACCTGGCATGGTCCACCCGGTAGAAACGCTCGAAGAGGCGCGGGAGGTCTCGTGATGGGATCCCGCGGCCGTTGTCAGAAACGGTCACCTCGGCCGTGGCGTCGCCGCAGTGAATCGCCACCTGGACGGTTCCCCGTTCGGCGGTGTTCTGGATGGCGTTGGCGATGAGGTTGCGCACTGCCATGGAAAGATGGTTGGCGTCGCCGGCGACCATCGCGGTTGTCGCGGCCACTTCCAATGTGATGTTTCGTTTTGTGGCTGCGGTTCGGAAGCTATCGACCTGATCGATCACGATGGCCGCCAGGTCGATGGGTGACACGTCCAACGTCTCTGACTCGATCCGAGACAAGTCGAGCAGATCGTTCACGAGGTGGCCGAGTCTGGTTGTGTTTTCGATGACGTAAGCGGTGAACTTGTCGGCTGCATCGAGATCACCATGGGCGAGGGCCACGCGCAGCGTCTCTGCCGAAGACTGAATGGCGGCGATGGGCGTCTTCAGTTCGTGCGATGCGTCGGCGACGAAGTCCCGCCGAACGGCCGAGAGCCGATTCGACTCTGACGCGTCGACCGCACTCACCACCACGTGCCCGTCATCCAGTGCGGCGGCCCCGAGCCTCAGCGTTCGAGCGGGCTTGCCGACGACTGTCGTCTCCACGAGAGGTCGTCCCGCGTTGCGGGTCGCCGTCACCAAGCGCTCAACGGTTGCATTCGTCTCGATTCGGTCGACACGCAAAACCTCGAACTCGCGGAACGACTCGTTCGCGTACGCCACGCGGCCATCAGGCGCAATGATGGCGATTGAGGCTTCCAGTGCCCCGAACGCCGACTCGAGAATCCGCTTCTCGACTGCGACCGTGGCTCCGTGTTCAATTTCCTCGCGCATTCGGTCGACGCTCAGCGCCAGGGGATGGAGCGGGTTGCGAGTCGAGATGATCGCTGACGCAGACGTGGTCTGGTTGCTGTCGAGCAGCGCCGCTCCGGCGATCTGCGTCAAGTCGCGCGTGTGGCGCCTCAGCGTCCTCGCGGCCACCGTACCGGTCACGATCAAGGTGGTCGTTACGGCTGCCGCGGCCGCGGCACCCCAACTGGTACCTGCACCGAGCACGAAGATGGCTGCGATGACGGCGATGCCCGCTACGCACGAAGGTCCGAGGACTTTCGCGATCACGGATCGCTCACTCATCGACGAACTTGTAGCCGAGTCCACGTACCGTCACGAGCCACCGGCGCGGCTTCTTCTTGTCACCGATCTTGGCCCGAATTCGCTTGATGTGGACGTTGAGCGTCTTGGTGTCGCCGTAATAGTCTGAACCCCAGATCTCGTCGATCAGCCGCTCCCGAGTCACCAGGCGCCCCTTGCGGCTCATGAGGAACTCCAACAGCTGGAACTCTTTTGGTCTGAACTCGACGACCTCACCGTCGACAACGACCTCGTGACGGCCCGGATTCAGCCGAATCGGGCCGATTACGAGTTCTTCGCCCCTGTCTTCGCCCTCCTGTTCGAGGGCTCGTCGGAGGTTCGCCCGGACTCGGGAAACCAGTTCCCGCATGGAAAAGGGCTTTGTGACGTAGTCGTCGGCGCCCAGTTCCAGGCCTGCCACCACGTCTCCCTCGCTGGAGCGGGCAGTGAGCATGATGATTGGAACGTCGGACTGGCTTCGGATGAGACGACACACGTCGAGTCCGGACATCTCGGGGAGCATGACGTCCAACAGCACCAGCGACGGCGCGATCTTGCGAAACCGTTCCATGCCCTTTCTTCCTGTCTTCGCAACGACTACGTCGTAGCCCTCCAGCTCCAGGTTGTAGCGAATGGAGTCCGCAAGAGACGGTTCGTCCTCGATGACCAGGATGCGGGGTGGGTCAGCGGGCATTCGCCTCTTCCGGAGAGGCCGCCTCGTCTCCTTGTTCCTCGACTTCGCCGAACTCACGGAACACACCGGTCACGAGGAAGGCGACTTGCTCGGCGATGTCTACGGCGTGGTCCCCGACGCGCTCCAGGTAGCGGGACATGATCATCATCCGAATGGCCCAATCGATCAGTTCGGAGTCGCTCTTGCCCACCTCCCGGTACATCTTGCGGTTGAGGCGGTCGACCTCGTCGTCGAGGGTCGGCAGCGTGAGTGCCAGCTCGTGGTCACGTTGAGCGAAGGACCGCATCGCGGTCCTGATCATGTGCCGGGTGGCGTCGCCCATCTCCTGCAGGTAGTCGAGGATGGTCTGCGTGAACGGCAGCTTTCGTGTCTTGCGTGCCGTCTTGGCGATGTTGACGGCGACGTCACCCATACGCTCGAGGTGGGCGTTGATGTGGGTGACGGCCGACATGAACCGAAGATCGATGGCCACCGGGGTCTGCATCGCCATCACTTCGTGCCAGCGGCGCTCGATCGTGAGATAGAGATCATCGACTTCGTCGTCTGCGTTGACGATCTCTTTCACCGCGGCCTTCGTATGCTCGATCGGTCGCTCCGTGAGGAGTTCGACCGCCTTCTCGAGCATCACGTCGACGAGGTGGGCGAGCCGTTGCAGATCGCTTTCGAGTCCCTGTAACTCGTCATGGAATCGTTTACGTATCTCAGTCATCCAAATCGCCCCGTGATGTAGTCCTCTGTCCGTTGTTCCGTGGGCTTTGTGAAGATGGTTCCGGTGTCGTCGAACTCGACCAGAACCCCGGTGCGCTGGCTGCGGTCCGTGTCGACCGTGAAGAAGGCCGTGCGGTCGCTCACGCGGGCTGCCTGCTGCATGTTGTGCGTCACGATCACGATGCTGTACTCCTCTTTCAGGTCTCGCATGAGCTCCTCGATGCGAAAGGTCGCCACGGGATCGAGAGCCGAGCACGGCTCGTCCATCAGCAACACATCCGGTGACGTGGCGATCGCCCTGGCGATGCACAGTCGCTGCTGCTGTCCACCAGACAAGGCGAATGCCGACTCCGACAGCTTGTTCTTGACCTCGTCCCACAATGCTGCCTTCGTCAGCGACTCCTGGACGAGATCGTCCAGGTTTCCCGAGAAGCCACCGATCTTCGGCCCGAATGCCACGTTCTCATAGATCGACTTGGGGAACGGGTTGGGCTTTTGGAAGACCATCCCGACACGACGTCGCACCTCCACCGGGTCGACGTCCTGGTCGTAGAGGTCGACACCGTGGTACTTGACGCTGCCTTCGACCCGTGCGATCTCGATGAGATCGTTCATCCGGTTGCAGCACCGCAAGACGGTGCTCTTGCCGCATCCCGATGGCCCGATCAGAGCGGTGATCTGATTGCGACGGATCGGGAGACTCACATCGGCCACCGCGTGGAAGTCGCCGTAGTAGACGTTGAGGTCAGTGATGTCGAGCACGACTTCGTCCGTGTTGGACGGCGAGATCGATGAGGCGGGCGCATTCACGGTGGCCAGGGTATCGGCCGTGCTCACCTTCGGCGATGATTGGACGGTTGCCTGCCGATCGAGCGGCAACGTGGACGGGGGACGGAGGTCACCAGCGTTTGTCATATCTGTTCCTCAGGACGATGGCAGTCGTGTTTGCAATGAACAAGACGAAGAGCAGCACGACGATCGCGGCAGGGGCGAGGGTATCGGCGAACTCACCGACAGATTGACGGCTCCAGGAGAAGACGACGACTGGTAGTGCCGTGTAGGGGCCGGTGACCGTGTCGAACATGCTGGCGTTCGCGGCGGCACCGAAGAACCCGGTGGCCACGCCGATGACGATGAGCGGAGCCGTTTCGCCGAACGCTCTGGCGAGGGTCAAGACGGTGCCGGTCAGGATCCCGGGTGCTGCGCTGGGGAGGACGTGGTGCCTGATGACCTCCCATTGCGTAGCTCCCACTCCGAATCCCGCCTCGCGAATCGAGCCGGGCACGGCACGGATTGCCTCCGACGCCGTGATGATCACGATAGGAAGCACGAGCACGGCAAGCGTGAGGCCGGCTGCGAGAACATTCTTGCCGGAGGTCTGGCCACCGAGGCCGACAAGGTCGACGACCCGCACGAACAAGGCGAGTCCGAGGAGGCCGTACACGATGGAAGGCACCCCGGCGAGGTTTCGGATGTTGGTCGAGATGAAGCGGGTGGCCGCGCTGTCCGTGGCGTATTCCTCGAGATAGATGGCTGCGCCGATGCCGATCGGGAACGCGACCAGGGCCACGATGGCGCTGATGCCGAACGACCCGATGATGCCGGTGGCCACTCCCGCTGTGTCCGGGTTCAAGGACAGTGACGACGTGACGAAGTCGAGCCCGCGAGAGCGAAACGTGGGCAGCGCGCCGCCGATGATGTCCGCGAGCAGCAACACGAGCACGAGCAGGGAGGCGAGGAGGAGTGTGAGCATGGCCAACTCGAACGCCATTCCTCGGAGACCGGCTTTCTTACCGATCAACGCTTCACGGACGACTGTCGCCGTGTCCACCGGATTGGCGCGGCTCGCCATCAGTACCGCTCTCGCGCTCGCCGGACAAACCTGTCGCTCACCGTGTTGAGTACCAGCGTGAACACGAACAGGAGGAAACCCAGAGCAAAGACGCTCTCGAACGTGAGGCCTTCGCCGACGACTTGATCGGAGCCGGTCGCCACCGAAGCGATGGCCGCGGTCATGGTGGTTCCCGGGCGCAGCGGGTTGAGTTCACGGATGCCGCCACCGACCGCCCCACCCACCATGAACATCACCATTGTTTCGCCGATGGCGCGACTCAGGCCCAGGATCATCGACGCCACGATTCCCGAGATGGCCGCCGGGAAGACGACCTTGCGCACGGTCTCGGAGCGTTTCGCTCCAAGACCGAAGGCTGCCTCACGCAGGCTGGTCGGTACGGCTCGAAGGGCGTCCTCCGAAACCGACGCGATGAGGGGCGTGATGAGGATGCCGACGCCGATACTCGCCGCCAGCATCGAGAAGATGCCGGCGCTGTCGAACACCCGCTGCACCAGGTTCGGGCTCAACCACGTGAGGGCGAAGAAGCCGATCACGACCGACGGGATGCCTGCCAGAACCTCGAGGATCGGCTTCAGAAACCGGCGGACGCGTGGACGGGCGAACTCGGAGAGGTAGATGGCGGCACCCAGCCCGAGCGGCACGGCGACGAACATCGCCAAGAGCGAGACAACGACCGTCCCGGCGAGCGGGGTGAGCAGGTCGTAGAGGCCCCGGCGGGGGAACCACCCGATGTCTACGAGGGACGACTTGTCCACCTCGACGAAGAACGTCGTTGCCCGACCAATCAGGGACATGACGATGGCGGCCGAGATCAAGACACTCACGGCGGCCGACGCCCAGAAGATGCGCTTGACGACCCGTTCGCGGCGATGACGCTTCGGGTTGCCGCTGAGGCTGATGGTGGTTGTGGTCATGGCTCCTGCCCGTCGGCGCGCACTGTAGGGGAGCGGACGCTGAGGAGCATCCGCTCCCCTCCCCCCAGTGCGATCAGCGGCTCTCCCAGGCGGCGATGACGTCTTCGTAGCTGGCGAGCTCGACGTAGCCGGTTTCGTTGACCGATTCGAGTCCTGCCTCGGAGAGGTAGAAATCGACGAATGCGGCGAGCTCGGGGCGTTCGGCCGTCTTCGCCTTGTTGACGTAGATGAACAAGGGGCGTGACAGCGGGTACGAGCCATCGGCGATGGTGTCCGCCGTCGGAGCGACGCACCCCGACTCGCCGTCGTCGACGGCGAGGGCAGTGACCTTGTCGGTGTTCTCGGCGAAGAAGGCGTAGCCGACCCATCCGAGGCTGGTCGCAGTACCTGAGATGCCTTCGATGATGACGTTGTCGTTAGCCGAGGCCTGGTAGTCAGGGCGGGATGCCCCTTGCTGCTCGCGCTCCTCGGCCAGGTCGTCGATGACCAGTTCCACGAACGTGTCATATGTGCCGGATTCTTCACCGGGAGCGGTGACGACGAGCGGTGCGTCTGGGTACGGAGCCGTGGTCCCGCCAAGGTCTCCAGCCAGGTCGTTGGCGTCGCTCCAGTTCTGGAAGCCGGTCGACTCGGGTCCGACCAACGCGTATATGTCATGGAACGTGAGGCACGAGACGGCATTGTTCTCGATCGACGTGATCACGGAGAGACCGTCGATGGCGACCTGTAGTTCCACGTACTCGATGCCTGCGGCAGCACACTCCTCGGCTTCGGACTCCTTGATCGCGCGGGACGCGTCGGAGATGTCAGACTCGCCGGCGCAGAACTTCTTGAATCCGTCTCCGGTACCGGGACCTTCGACGGTGACGCCGACGTTCGGGTGCATGGCGTTGAACTTCTCGGCGTTGAGTGCAGAGATCGGCTCGACCGTGGAGGAGCCGGAGACGAAGATCGAGCCGGACAGACTGCCGTCGCTCGGCGCTGCTGTGGTGTCGGACGTCGAGTCGCCGCCGCCGCATGCAGCCGCCACCAGTGCCAACGCTGCGCCGAGGAGCAAGAGTTTCCGTGTCATTTGCGCGTGCTCTCCTTGTTGATCGCTCTGCGAGCGTAAGAGGGCGGTATGGCCGACACGCTTCCGGCAAGTGAACGTCAGGTGAACTCTTCGTACACTTCGGTGACAACAAGGGCGCCGTCGTTCAACAGGCAGCGCTCAGTAGGCGGCGAAACCTTCGGTCGGAACCAGTTCGACCGAGATTCCTTCGACCGACTCCGGTACCGGTGTACCCGGAAGTCCGTAGACGAGGATGCACGCTCTACCGGCGACGGTGGGAGACAGTCCCCAAGCGACAGCGCTCACCCCTTCGATGCCGAGCAGTTCGTCACGGTGACGGGCGATCACCTCTGACGGTTCGTCGCTCATATCGGCTTTGGTTGGTGTTTTTGGCGGGCCGGACGCTGTTGCGGGATTGTTGGTTCGCGGTCCGCGCACGGATCCTCTTCTTCGTCGGTCAGTAGAGCGACGTCGAGTTCATCGAATACGCAGCTGATCGGGTTGATGATCGTGGTCGCCGCAGTGTTGCCTGAAGCTTGAGAGCCCGCGAACAACAAGCCGACCAGATTGTCGTCCAGGTCGTACACGAGCGATCCCGAGTCACCGCCTTCGGAGAACGTCGGAGCGTCCAGCGGCTGCGAGATGATTATCTGATCGACGAACGTCGCTTTGTTGAACATCGAATACTGCACCTGAACGCTTCCGTGAAGCGCCTGGACGAAACCTTCGGTCGTACCCGTTGTCCGACCGGTCTTGCGGACGCCGATACCAAGGTCGCCGTCAAGCAGGTGCCGGCGTTTCGATGGCGTCATCGGGCCGATGCCGACGGTTTCCCACATGACGTCGGCGGGGACCAGTGGCTTGGCGATTGCGGCGTCGACGCGGTTTTCGTTGCCCGATCCGAACGTTATGGGTACAAACCGTTCGAGGTTGGCGATGTGATCGGCTGGGAACGCGCCACCGTCGGCTGCGCCAGGCTGAATGATCGGATCGCCGATCACCCCCGAATTCGAGTCGGCGAGGACGTGGTTGTTCGACAACATGACCGTGGCGCCGCTCGCTTTGTCCATCACGAGACCCCCGAACGTACCTGCGGTGATGTTCACATGACCAACGCTCACACCAGCAGGGGCCGGTCGGACCCGTTCTTGTACCTGGACGGCGGAAAAGCGGGCCTGTTGCACGTCGGTGATGAGATCCACATACCCGTCCCTTGTCCGTTCCGACGGCATACGCAGCGTTTTGGGGATCCGATTGCTCATGGGTAGCCGGCGCAGGTCGAGCTTCTCGTTGACGTACACGATGATGCAGATCTTGTTGGTGACTTCGCAATCGGTGACTTTGAGCCCCACAGCGAATCCGTTGATGCAATCGCACTCGAGCATCCTGGTGAAACTGTTGAATCCGCGCACCATTCGTACGTAGTCCATGTACCGCGCTTTGGCCACGTTGGGCCCCCCTTCGCACTCTGTCGTTCGTTCCAGTATGCCCGCTGGGTACGACGAGTGTTGAGAGGCTTGATCCTCGGGGGACTAGTCCCTCGACGGCGGCGAGATTTGAACAGTTTCGGCCCGGTTTTCGGGCCGATATGACGATATGAGGGACGCGTCAGAACGCACATAACCCTCAAGAGTTGAAGACGGCTCCTCGATACACCCATGAGGACCAAACCGCTCACCAGAAGGTGGGTTCAAGAAAGCCGGATTGATGGCAACAAAGGTCGACGGTCAGACACGAATGAAGGACTGGTTGCGAATACCAGGGCCCAAACGCGTCTGGATCCTGACCGTCATGATCGCCGCCGCAGCCGGCGCAATCGCTTTGAGCCTACGCGGACTGCCTCCCGTCGGCGATCGCGTTTCGATCGACTGGTGGATGCTCGTGTTTCTGGTTTGGGCTGGAGAGCTGACAGTCGTCCACCTCCGTCTCCGCAGGGATGCCCACAGCTTCTCGATGAGCGAGATCCCGATCATCGTCGGCCTCTTTGCGGTGAGCCCTCTGGCCTTGATCGGGGCGCAATTCGTCGGAACCGCCATTGCGCTGGGTCTCAATCGACGCCAGCCACTCGTCAAGCTCTCTTTCAACCTCGCCCAATTCAGCCTCGTCACTGCGGTCCAGATCGTCCTCTTTCGCGGTTTCGCCGTGTTCGGCGACGTGTACGGCGCAACCGGTTGGCTCGGAGCGATCGTTGCGCTTCTCGTGGGTTCGGTAGTCGCCAACTTGCTCATCAATGCAGCCATCACGTTGTCGGGCGGGGACATCAACCAGAAAGAATTGATGGAGGTCGCCGTCCTGGTGGCGTTGGCCGTGGCGATGAACGCAGGACTCGGTCTGGTCGTGGTGGCAATCATGGAGCGGGCACCAGACATTTCTTGGCTCGCGTTCATCCCGCCAGTGGTGCTCTTCTTGTCATACCGTGCCTATGTCGGCCAACGACAGGAGCGTTCGCGACTGGAGGCGCTGTACGACGCCACCCGAGAGTTACACAGCTCGCCGCAGCTCGAGTCGGCGTTGTCGGCTGCTGCGGCCCATGCGCGGGCGATGCTCGAAGCCGAATACGCCGAGATACTGTTGCTGCCGGGCACGGGTACCGGCACCGGTCTGCGGACCGTTGCCTTCCAGACCGGACCAACAGAAGTGATGCATCCCACCGAGATCGCGCCCGATCACTGGTCAGCCATCGCGAAGGTTCAGAATCTTGGTGCGCAGTTGTTCAGCGGTTCGGAAGCGGATGGATTCAGCGTCGTCTCATCGTCGGCTGACGCGGTCATGGCGCCGATCCTGGGTGAAGGTGGTGAGGTAGCGGGAGCCATGCTGGTCGTGAACCGGCTCGGGGATACGGGCAAGTTCGAGCCAGGCGATGTGAAACTCGTCGCCACCCTTGCCGCGCAGGTCGGTGTATCGGTGGAAAACGGTCGCTTGGAGGACTCGCTCGCTGCAGTGACCGAGCTCAAGGAGGAGCTGCGCCACCAGGCGTTGCATGACAGTCTCACAGGACTTGCCAATCGGGCGCTGTTTGCCGAGATGGTTGGCGAGGCGCTGGCGGGGGATCACACGAAGAAGGTCGCCGTGCTGTTCCTCGACCTGGACGACTTCAAAACGGTGAACGACAGTCTGGGCCATGCCGCCGGCGACGAGTTGCTCATCGTTGTGGCCGAGCGATTGCTCCAACTCTGCCGGGGCAATGACGTGGTGGCCCGTCTCGGCGGAGACGAATTTGCCGTGCTGCTCACTGACATCGTGAACTTGGCTTCTGCCGTCGACGTTGCGGCTCGCATCATCGAAGACCTCGCCATCCCTGTTTACCTCGACGGGAAGATGGTCTCGACCAACACGAGCGTCGGCATCGCCTACGGGCTGAGCGGCGATGCACCGAGTCAGCTCATGCGCAATGCCGACGCTGCAATGTACGCGTCGAAACGGGCGGGGAAGGCAACGTATCGGGTATTCGATCCCAGCATGCACACCGAGATGGTGCGACGGCTCGAACTACGGGCCGAGCTCAAGACCGCGATAGATGAGAGTCAGCTGTTTTTGATGTACCAGCCGCTGATGGACGTCACCAACGAGCGGGTCATCGGGTTCGAGGCCCTCGTTCGCTGGCAACACCCGACAGCTGGAGTGATCGCACCGCTGGACTTCGTTCCCTTCGCCGAAGAGAGTGGCTTGATCGTCCCACTCGGACGGTGGGTGTTGAACGAAGCTTGTCGCCAAGCCGGCATCTGGCGCCGTTCGGAGCACACGCCCGAGACGTTTGCGATGCACGTCAATCTCTCGCCGCGCCAACTCCAGAATCCGGCGATCATTCACGATGTCGCTGCGGCCATCGAAAGCAACCAGCTCGATCCCGGGATGCTCACCCTGGAAATCACGGAGAGCGTCCTCATGCATTCCGCCGCAAGCCGACTCGAGGAGCTCAAGGCCCTCGGCGTTCGCTTGGCCCTCGACGATTTCGGCACGGGGTATTCCTCACTCAGCTATCTCGATCGATTCCCGATCGACGTCCTGAAGATCGACCGTTCGTTTGTCGAACGCCTTCGTGACGGTGCTGATGGAGCCCTGCTTCTGCGAGCGGTGCTCAAGATCGCTGAGACCCTCGAGATGGAAGCGGTGGCAGAAGGTATCGAAACGATCTCGCAACTGGGTCGGTTGCGCGACCTCGGGTGCGGGCGAGGTCAAGGGTTCTTGTTTGCCAAGCCGCTCGTTGGCCGCGAGATCGACCAACTCTTGGACGATCCGTCATTGTTGAGCCTGGACCGCCGTCCAATCGACACCGATGCCGACGGCGACTCGAACACAGAATCTGACCCTGGCACTGGCCCGTTCCTGCGAGTCATAACGAACTGACTGCGGGCTTCGCAACACCTGTTGCGGGTAAGGGCAGCCGAGTCTCGACTCGAGGCGTTACGTTCGCCCGAGTTCCACATCCAGTTCGAGTGTCGAGCCGCCACGGACCACTTCGAGGCTCACGGTGTTTCCTGGCAGTTCGTTGATGACCATTGCTCGGAGTTCCGATCCGTCACGAACGGGATTGCCGTCGTAGCCAACGATGAGGTCTCCGGATTCGAGTCCAGCAGCTGCTGCCGCCGACCCAGCGTCGACCTGCTGGAGATAGGCGCCGGCCGCCCCGGAAGGGTCGCTGGCCGTGAGAACACCGAGCCGGGCGAGGGAAACCTCTTCACCGGCCACGATCTGGTCAGCCACCAACTTGGCCAGTCGGATGTCGACGGCAAAACCGACTCCCTCGTTGCCGCCTCCGTTCGAGAAGATGATGTCGTTGATGCCGATCACCTGGCCCTGTCCGTTCACCAGCGGTCCTCCAGAGTTGCCGGGGTTGATGGCGGCGTCGGTCTGGACCATCGTTGCGTTGCGGACGATGCGGTTGGTGGCGCTCACGATGCCCGATGTGACGGTCTGGTCGAATCCGAATGGACTTCCCAGAGCGACCGCCAATTGACCGACCTGTAGGTCGTCGCCCGACCACAGCGTTGCCGCCTGCAATCCCGTGGCATCGATCGAGATGACCGCGATGTCGGTGTCGTCATGGGTACCGAGAACGGTGCCATCGACGAAGCGACCGTCTGCGAGGCGGACTGAGACGTCTTGGGACCCGGCGACCACGTGCGCCGCAGTGAGAATGAGTCCAGACTCGTCGTAGATGACGCCGGATCCGAGGCCGGACGCGGTGTTGATCTGCACGACAGAAGGGCCCACTGCGGCGGCCACGGCTGCAACCGGCTCGAGATCGGATGCCGGGACTGTTGTCGTCGGCGCCGGTGAAGTCGTGGTGGTGGTGGTGGTTGCCGGCTGCTTGGCCGGTTCGGCGATGGCTTCGAGAGCGATCGGGGTTTCCGGCGAAGCATCAGTTGGAGCGGTCGCTCTCCCTATTCCGAACGCCCCGGCAGTGAGAGCAATGGCCAACGTGACGGTGGCAATCGAGCGTCCCCGTCTGCGCTTCGTCGGCGTCTCGACCTTCGTCACAGTGGGGAGCACTGGAGATTGCGCTTCCGATACCGGCCGGTCGGTATCTGGTGCTGGCAGCGGTGCGTCAGCCGATGTCGGTCGGTTGACCGAGGGCCAACCCTGGTAGTTCGTGTTGTCGTCCATGATGCCTCGCCGTGATGTAGAGCCGTGGTGTTGTGATCTGCCGCACAGCATGGTTGGCGAACTTCAGGGTCGGCTGAAGGTCGACTGAGAAGTCGATGAGAATCCCTAGGTCAGTCGGTGACTAGTCATCGCAAGTTGTTTGAGAGGGTCCTGGGGTTTTGGGGGTCACGATGCCGATGCATTGAGAACAGGGCCGGAGATTGAGCCCGGCGACGCAATTCACTCGAGATACGAGAGGCACCCGATCGGGTGCCTCTCGGTCTTTCAGGTCAGCAAAAGCCCATCGAGGCGGCGGGCCGCGATCGACAGTCCGATGAGTCCCATGACGACCAGGAATGCGACGTGGCCGACGATGGACCAATCGAAGACGCCGAGCGTGAGAGCCCTGATGAGCTCGACTCCGTGATACAGCGGCGACATGCGGGCGACGGCTTGGACCGGACCCGGGTAGACGCTGAGCGGGTAGAACGTTGCCGAGAACAAGAAGAGCGGCAGAGTGATCACCGAAATCATGTCGAAGTCCTGCCAGCTACGCATGAACGATGTCGCCGCCATACCAACCGCACCGAAGGCGAAGCCGATCAAGAGGGCTGCCGGCAACGCCATGATCGCCCACGCTGACTCCATGAGTCCCATCGCGAGCATCACGATCATGAAGCCGATCGCGTACAGGGCTCCTCGTATGAGCGACCAGGTGATCTCGCCGACAGCTATGTCACCTGTGCCCACCGGAGTTGCAAGGATCGCGTCGTACACCTTGGCGTACTTGAGTTTGAAGAAGATGTTCATCGTCGATTCGAAGACGGCCCCGTTCATCGCAGACGCGGCCAGCAGCGCAGGCGCCACGAACGCGGCGTAGGACACCGGTTGGCCGCCCGCCGTGGGTATCTCTCCGACGAGCTGGCCGATACCAACCCCGATCGAGAACAGATAGAAGAGCGGCTCGAAGAACCCCGACAGGATCACGAGCCACCCGTGCTTGTACACCATGAGGTTGCGCTCCAGCAGTCGGTGCGCCTTCTTCGCACCGAGCACGTTTGGCGGGATCACCCTCGAGAGCAGTGTGGCGGACGTCATTGGCGAAGCCTCTTGTCGAATCCGGTGATGGACATCCGCGTACCGACGGCGGCCATCACCGTGAGGTATCCGACGTGGACGAACCAAGGCAATTCGGTGGCGATTCCGAGCGCGGCGCCTCTCGTCAGTTCGACCCCGTGCCACAGCGGTGTCGCGATGGCCACCGGCTGCATGAACCCAGGAAGCTGATCGATCGGGAAGAACGTGCCTGAGAACAAGAACAGTGGAACGATGCCGAAGCGGAACAAGCTGGTGAGTCTCTGCTCCGATTTCTGCCGTACGGTGAACGCCGTGATCGCGGCTCCGAATGCGAGTCCGGTGAGCACCGCCGGCGGAATCGCCAACAGCGCCTCGCTGATGGTCGAGGCGCCGAACAGCACCATGACGACCGCGAATGCGCCGGCCGTCAGGAACAGGCGAGCGACGATCCATGCCAGGTGACCCAGGACGAGGTCGCGGACCGAGACGGGGCTGGCGAGGGCTGCGTGATACGTCTTGATCCACTTGATTCCGGCCATGACGGGCCACGCAGAATCCCCACCTGCGGTCTGCATGGTTGTTGCGGCGAGGAGACCAGGGGCGAGGAAGGCCAGGTAGGCCACACCGAGCGTCGCCGATCCCTCGCTGGTGTCGACGAGGCTCCCGAGACCGACGCCCATGGCGAGCAAGAACAAGATCGGATTGAGGAAGCTCGACGATACGGACGCCCGCCACACGCGGCTGTACTGCTTGGCGTGGACTTCGAACACTCGCCACACCATTGGCACGGCCATCAGTCGACCAGCGTTCTTCCTGTGAGTCGGAGGAACACGTCTTCGAGCGTGCCGCGCCTGACGACAATCGTCTCAGGGGTCAGCCCACGATTGTGGACCTCGGCCGTGGCTGCGTCTCCGTCACCGGTGTAGAGCAGTACTCGGTCCGGAAGGACTTCCATCCGTTTCGCGATGCCTTCGAGGTTCTCGATGACGGCGTCCTGCTCTCCAACTTTGAATCGCAGCTCGACCACCTCACGCGTCGAGTAGTCGTCGATCAGCGAGCGTGGCGACCCCTCTGCGACGATCTT
>JABDJC010000028.1 GCA_013003395.1 Acidimicrobiia bacterium | reverse complement strand
GCCGCGATCTCGAACGGCTCCCAGTCGGACTGGTGGTCGGGCGGCTACCTCGAGAACTTTCTCATCGATCAGACATCGACCATCCCTTGGTACCGGGCATTCCTCGACTTCGCGGTCGAACCCCTGTCCGCCGGCGTGTCGGTATTTGTCATCGCGGTCGAGGTGGCCGTTGGCTTCGCATTGCTGCTGAACTACCGCCCGCTGGTGGCACTCGCGGTCGGTTCCGTGCTCAACCTGAATTTCATGTTGGCCGGCGCAGTGAATCCATCGGCGTTCTACATGGTCATCGCAGGCGCCATGTTGTTGTGGCACATCGACAGCGGCGTACCGATGGCCCGCAAGCAGGTCGTTTTCCGATGGTCGGCAATAGCGGCCGTGGGATCTCTGGTGCTGCTCGGCCCGTTCGTTCGAGAGATCGCTCCAATGCACGTCATCGAAGACACCGCAATGGTGCTCATCTTCGTTGCGGTGCTGTTTGCCGGTTCGATGTGGTGGATGCTGCAGCACCCCGTTCGTGAGTGACTCGGCTCAAACGCCGATGTCCTCGTTCCACAGATCGGGATGGTCGGCAATGAAGGTGTTCATCAAGTCGACGCACCGCCCGTCGTCGGCCACCTCCACTTCGACGCCACGCTGCCTCAGGTACTCCTCGTTCCCCATGAAGGTGCGGTTCTCGCCGATGACCACCTTCGGGATCTCATACAACAAGATGGCGCCGGAGCACATGTCGCAGGGCGACAGCGTGGTGTACATCACCGAGCGTCGATAGACCGACGCTGGGAGGCGACCGGCATTCTCGAGCGCTGCGGTTTCTCCATGAAGGGTGGGACTGCCCAGCTGGACCCGCTGATTGTGTCCTCTGCCGACAATCGTCCCGTCGACGACCAAGACCGCACCAATGGGTATCCCGCCCTCGTCTCGGCCGGCGATGGCCTCTGCAACAGCCGCATCCAGGTATTGGTCAGTCATGCGAATCCGTTCTGACGCCATGCCTCGTAGACTGCAATGGCCGCGGCGTTTGCCAGGTTGAGGCTCCGACCCCCCGGCGCGATGGGAATTCGGACGACCTCGGTCACGTACTCGGCCTTCACCACCCGTTCGGGCAAGCCAACCGACTCCTTGCCGAACAGCAGAACGTCGCCAGGCTGGAAGGCGATGTCGGTGTAGACCGTGCTGCCGTGTTGGCTGAAGGCGAAGACGCGCGTTTCCTGTCGACCATCGAGCATGTCGTTGATCGAGTCGTGATGGTGCACCCGTGCGTGTTCCTGATAATCGAGACCGGCACGACGCATCCGGGCGTCATCGAGTTCGAAGCCGAGCGGGTGCACCAGATGAAGTTCGCATCCTGTGTTGACGCACAGCCGCATCAGGTTCCCGGTGTTGGGGGGGATCTCCGGTTCGTGCAGAACGACGTTGAACATCCTGCGAGGCTAAACCGACCGATACTCTGGTGCCATGGCAGGAACCCTTGCGCCAGAACGAATCCGCGTTCCGGATTCGGCTGAAGACATCGAGATCGATGCCCCATGGATCGTCATCGTCTGGGACGACCCGGTGAATCTCATGGACTACGTCGTGCTGGTCTTCAGGCGGCTGTTCGGTTTCAGCAAAGCCAAGGCGACCAAGTTGATGCTCCAGGTGCACAACGAAGGAAGAGCCGTCGTGTCATCCGGCACGAAGGAACGTGCTGAGATCGATTGCGCTCGCCTGCACCATCACGGCCTCTGGGCAACGATCGAGCGCCAGAGTTGATTGGCATAGGCGTCCGCGGGGACCGCATTCGAGTCGAACTCCCGACCGATGCAGTGGCGGTGCTCACCGGACTGCCGGATTGGCTTGCAAGCGCCGGGGTTGATCCGCGAGATCCCGCCGGCCCACGACTGAACCAGAGCCCGTACCCCGATGATCCCGTCGCCTCCGCCGAATACGAAATCGAGATGGACGACGAAATCGAGCAGCGACGTAGCGCCGACCGCGAGGTGTTCACCACCACACTTCCTCGGGCCGTCGAGGGTGTCGAGCTGGACGTCAAGCAAGCAGAAGCCTGGATGCGAGTGGTGGGTGACGCACGGTTGATGCTGGCATCGAGACTCGGCTACACCCGAAACGAACAACTCAACGACGAGGCAACTTCACCGCAAGAGCACCTGCTGCACTACCTGACCTATGTCCAGTCTGCGCTCATCGACGCGATTGGTGATCTGCTCTTTCGAGATTGACCGGGGGGCCGTTTACATCCATCGACCGTTCGGTGCGGAAGTATCGGAAGAAGCCCCAGGTCGCCAATGCACCAAGGATGTGCCACACCGCGTGAGCTTGGTAGAGCGAGTCGGGGTCACACCACGGATGGTCTGCAGTCCCGGTCAACCAGATCGCATAGGCGATCAGGAACGATCCGACGCCCACCCAGAACCATGGGACGTATCGACGGCGCGCATTCGGAGGATGCGTCGCCACCACCGCTGGGAGCCACATGAGCGCCATCCACCAGTACTCCCCCGGCGAGGCAATCATCGCGGCCGGGGTCACGCCGAATACTGCGGCAACCCCGAACCCGACAAACCCAGACACGACGCGCAGCGATGGCGACCACCAGCGGTAGAGCACCTCGGAGACCGCCCAGATCCCGATCGATGCCCCAAACAGATCCAACCCGATGCCGAGGTCGGGACCCTGGAACCAGTAGCCCGCCGCGTACGCGCCGAGGACGGAGGCGTAGACCACGAAGAAGGTCTTCCTACTCCAACGACCCATCGCCGAGACGTTGAGCAGCCACGGAATGAGGATGAAGGCGATCATCGAGACGTTGTCGATCCATGCACCGAACCGGGTGTGTGTGCCATGCATGACCATCGAACCGGGCCCCAGGAATACTGAGGCCGACGCGAAGAGCAACGCGATGGGCGCGTTGCCGATGAGGCGGTTGACTCTCGGTACGGCGTCGATCTCGTCCCGCGAGAGCCGAACGAACATTGCGAGCCCTGCGATCACGAAGGCGAGGTTTCCCAGCGTGTTGATCGGCTCGCGCAGCAGCCCGCCGCTCACTCGCTCACACCAACGCGAGATCTCACCGATGGCTTGTTCATTTGCCGCCGGCGGACCCCATCCGACGATGCCAGCTCCGACGAACCCCACAGCGAAGACTCCGAGGGCGAGTCCGGCTCGCCTCAACGGCGTGCCGAATGTCGGCTCCCTGGTCGACTGTTGCTCTTCTGTTGAGGCCATGACCAGCAGGCTACAGAGCGGGTCATCCGCGTTCTCTTCCCACCGTTGTGTGCGACGGCCGGCGAGCAACACCCCTGGCTGTGAAAATACTTCGCGACCAATCCAACAGTCGATGCGTCTCTCTTGCGTACATCGGCACCAAGCGTTCGGCACCTTGCCTGACGCCCGACACGAGGAGTGAACATGCCGGAAGTGAAGGTCAAGGAACGGGTACTGAAGGTTTTGAAGGGCACGGGCGCCATCGCAGAGGGCACCGCTGACGTGGCGAAGGACGCAACGGTCACGGTTCTCAAGGATGCAGGCGAAATCGGTGCTGGAGTGGCGAACGTCAGCAAGGACGTCGTGGCGGCTGCGCTCGGCGCAGTCGAAGAGGTTGGAACCGGCCTGATCCGCACCGTCAAGGGTGTCGTGGTTGGCATTGTGAAGGGTGTTGGCGAAGTCACCACGGTGACTGCAGGAGTGTTGTCTGACACCGTACGTGCCGCAATCAAGGGCACCGGCGACATCGGTGGCGATCTGACGGCAACCGTCGGCGGCATCGCAAGCGGCGTCATCACGACGAGCAAGGATGTCGGCGTAGGCCTCGCAGAAGGTGCATACGCCATGGGCAAGGCAGCAATTGGCGCAACCTCCGAAATCGGTGGCGACGTGACCTCTGCCGCAGCAAGCCTCATGTCCGGCGCAGTGTCGGGTGCCTCTGAAGTTGGCGACTCGGCAATGACCGCAGTGCGTAACACGGCCAAGGGCCTCATTGCCGGTGCAGGTGATGTCGGTGCAGACATCACCGAGGTGACTCGTTCTGCCATCACTGGAGCCATCAGCGGCGCCAAGGACGTCGGCCTCAGTGCCGAGGACGCAGCGTCTGCGACGGTCTCTGGAGCTATGGAAGCCGCAGAGAAGATGGGCGAGTCCGCAGTCCACGCAGTCCGCGACGTAGCAGCAAGCGGCATCGGTGGAGTGAAGGCCGTCATCAAGGGCGAGCAAGAGACCGCCTAGTCAGGCAGTTTCCAAAGCTGGAGAGGGAGGGCAATCTGCCCTCCCTCTCTCGCGTCCAATCAGTTCAGCTGCGTGAACCTCGTGCGATTTCGAGCACTTCTTCGAACCACGGTGTGTACCGATACGGCGACGTCGCGAGATTCGAGTCGATCGCGTCGAGGTGCATCCAGCGGGCAGCTCGCGCTTCGGCTCGGTTGATCTTGGGCTCACCGTTGAAGATGCCAACCAACACATGATCCAGTTCGTGTTCAACCAGACCTGAGTCGGGATCCTGAGCGCGATAGATGAACGAACCGACGTCGCGCAGCCTTGCGTCACATCCCATCTCTTCGCCGAGGCGGCGGCGGCCGGCATCAATCACACTCTCGCCCGGCCGCGGATGGGTACAGCAGGTGTTGGACCAGAGACTCTTGAAGTGATGCTTCTCGGCGGCTCGCTGCTGCAGAAGCATTCGTCCGCGGCTGTCGAAGAGCACTACCGAGATTGCCCGATGGAGCTGGCCTGGCGCTCGATGCGCTGCCATCTTCTCTTCTGTCCCGAGTTGGTTGTCGTCTTCGTCGACGAGCACGACGTATTCAGGATCCGGCTCGGTGGTCGGTTGTTCGAGCATCAGACTTTGCAGATGCAGAAGGGATGACCTGCCGGATCGAGGAACACGCGCCATTCGTTCGGCTCGGGCTGAGTCTCCGTTTTGATGGCTCCGAGCGCGAGGAGCTGTTGCTCAGCAGCATCGAGATCCGACACGTCGAAGTCGAGGTGCGCCTGCTGGGAAGAGCCGTCGGGCCAGCCGGGCGGCTCATGGTCGGGATCGAGTTGAAACCCGATGTCAGAACCCGTGTCCGTCACGAGCCGTATCCAGCCATCTGCCTCGCTGGTGTCGTTGATTCGGCCCCCCACAATTCCGCGATAGAACTCTGCGAGGCCACGAGGATCCGGACAGTCGAGAGCAACCAGACCGAATTTAGCGATTGGCGTGTCGATGTTTGACATGGCGCGATGCTACAGAAGCGTTGGGATGTAGAAGGCAGCGAAGCGAGAACGCCCTCGGTCGCCGCGTCCTGAGATTACGTACGGGTGACCCTTCACCCGTTGTGCCCCCTCCGCGGCTAGCGCCGCCACCTCCCCCAAACGTCTCCTTCGTCGACGGGGGAGGAAATCGACGTCTCCCCCTGACGAGCGACACGAGAGCCTCTGTCCCCCTCGCGAGCGCAGCGAGTGCTGGGGGGACGTAGAAGACAGCACCGGAGCGCCAGCGGAGGTTCCGACATGCGGAGCGATCTGAGGCCGAACAGGACTCAGATCGCAGAGCGCATCTCAGCCCCAGACCGCAGTGCGGGCATCACCGTACGAGAACCCTCCTCGGTCGCCGCGTTGAAACCCACGAACGCGATCGACCTTCTCCCGTTGTGCCCCCTCCCAACCTCCCCCAAACGTCTCCTTCGTCGACGGGGGAGGAAAGGGCCATCCCCCAGCGAGCGACGCGAGAACCTCTGTCCCCCTCGCGAGAGCCGCGAGAGCCTTTGTCCCCCCGCGAGCGTCAGCGAGTGTTGGGGGGACGCGGCCTCCTAGGCCGCAGGGGGGCATCACCGTACGAGAACCCTCCTCAGTCGCCGCGTCCAGAGCTTTGCGAACGCGATCGGCTCTTACCCGTTGTGCCCCCTCCGCGGCTAGCGCCGCCACCTCCCCCAACCGTCTCCTCCGTCGACGGGGGAGGAAATCGAACCCATCCCGCAGGGGGGCATCACCGTGCGAGGGCCGGCTTTACCCGCCACCTCGTGGCTGCAGGACTACCGAGTCGGCGGCTCCTCCTGCGGAGGTCAGTGAAGCGAGGATTGCGTCGAACATCCGCATTCGACCCGTTTCGACTTGTTGTTCGGCAATCTTGCGGGCGGTGTGGTGGTTTCCCTTGAGGAGTGCGTCAACCAGTTCGCGATGTTCGTCGGCGTGGTGAGAGATGCTCTCGTCGATGTCGAGACCGATCGACATCAGTCGTTGCATTTCGTCGAGGAGACTGCCGAGTGTTGCCGACAGCCTGGCGTTGCCCGAGGCGGCGGCGAGGACTTCGTGGAACTTCAGGACTCTGGCGACCTTGTCTTCATGCGCTTCATCGGGCTGGCTCTCCACCAACATCCGCAGACTCTGGAGCTGCTCAGGGGTGGCGTTGGCAGCAGCCAGTTCGGCTGCAGCCGGTTCGAGAATCTGACGCAGTTGGTAGATCTCCTGCACATCAGCCAGCGTGATCTCGGTGACGCGATAGCCATGCCGAGGTCGCACCTCGACAAACCCCTCGTGGACCAGCATGCCGAGCGCCTTCTTGATGGGCGTCTTGCTCATACCGAGCCGCTCGGCAAGCTCACCCTCGACAATGCGCGAACCGGGCTTCAGCGCGCAGCGCAAGATCTCGTCGCGAAGCACTCGGTACGCCTTGTCGGTCGCGCTCGAGCTGCCCTCAGCGGCGTCCTCATCCATGACTTGGCGGTAGCTGGGCATTTCAGTGTGGCGCCTCTGATATTTCTCTAGTACGGTTCAGAAATCTTACGGGTCGTTCGTGAAGCCCTCACGGAGCTCACAAGACAGTTGGAGGATAGCGTTCTGGAGTCCACCGA
>JABDJC010000016.1 GCA_013003395.1 Acidimicrobiia bacterium | reverse complement strand
GTGTTGAGCCTGACCGATCAAGGCGCCGTGTTCCCCGGCTCTGATGATCTGGGCGTCGTGATCACCCGCGTCTTGGAGTGCGATTCGATCTCGGTAACGCGTGACGGCAAGACGAGGACGCAGGTCGATCGACACGTTGGACATGTTGGGACGGCAGTCGACACGTCGGTGTTTCCAGCGTCACCATTCAGCTATGACGGCGTCAATGCGGCTGATTTCAACAACTACATCTTCGGCTACTACTCAGACTCGACGATCTTCCTCGACGCAATGCGCCAAGCCGACATCCAGCCGATCGCTCCGGCCACCATCGACATGGTCGACGTGACCATCGACGAGTGCACGGTGGATAGAACGGTCACTGTCGAGCCCCGAACCGGACCAGAGGCCAACTACGGATTCACGGCCAGCGGCATCATTCCACTTGCTGCTTGTGAGCCATCGGTGGTGCCGTTCATCGGCAACTGGTGGAGCGTGCAAGACGGCGAAGTCTCAGTACTGTCGAACAACATCGCCGGCCAATCGGCCATCTTCCTCACACCGGAAGACGCAACGATCACGATCGTTCCGAGCAATGGTTCCCAGCTGACAGACGTGTTCGGTGCCGACAGCGCAACCGCAGACGCGTTCGGTTTCTCGGGCTTCATCCCCGCCAACGACGAATCGGCCGAAATCGTGCTCAACGTCGGTCCGCTCGTAGCTGCAAGCTGACCCACCCGAATGAACCTCGCCGCAAAGCGAGGGGACGATTCACGGCCTGCCCGTTACCTCACGCCGCTATCTGGTTCGCCAGATAGCGGCGTGTTTGGTGTCAGCGAGGGTTCCCAGAAGTGAGAGGGTCGAGGCCGAACAGGACGCGACACCGAGGCGCGAAACACGAAGAGCGCGATGGCGTCTCCGAAGGCGGTGTCGTGATACCGCTCACCTCCCGAGCACCGCAGCACCGTTGGTCTGCCACAACACGTGACCGTCGTCTCTGGCCGCGGGCGTGTCCGAGGACCGTTCTTCTGGTAGCGGCGGATAGACGCCGCTCCGCGTCGGCGGCGACCCGGTGTCGGTCACGGCACGAGCACGATTCCGTCGCAGCCCACGAACGTGTACGACGTCGGCCCTGCCTCGAAGGTACCGCGGACGCAGAGCTCCGCGGTGCCCGGGAGGATCGTCGTATCACTGGTTCGGAAGTGGACCACGAGATCGATGTCCCCGTCCCGGGTGATCTCGTCGAGCTCGAGCGAATCCTCAGGATGCCCGCGGCCGTGGGTTTCCGTCGCACCGTCACCGAGTTGGAGCTCGTCCAGAGTGCCGAAGCGGACCGAATCCACTCGCACCGACGTCGCATCGAATGCCAGCGGCAGGCCGTACTCACCTACGCCGGTCGTCAGGATTGCGACGGGTATGACACCTCGAGACCCGACTTGGATCGGATTGGGAAGGCTGCCCGGCCGGATGTTGATCGCCACCGGAACAACGCACTCGACGGTCTCATTGCGCATCGCAGAGTCGTTGGTGGGGTCCGGGTCCGTCGTTGCCGGATCGTCGGGCGACACCGACGCCGAGAACGTGACCGTGTGTGTCCCCGGTGCCAGGCAGGTGATGGTGGCGGTGCTGCCGACTGCGCGTGGCTGGCCGGGCACGAGATCGCCCTCGGCGACGACTGATGGCGTCAGCGCCACCGACACTCCACCGCCCGTCGCCGCAGCGAACGCAACGGATGCGTCGACAGGGAAAGACGGTCCGCCGTTGGTGACGACGGCAGAAAGGTCCCGCGTTGTCGCGCTGCCGACGATCGGGTCGAGCGCGGAGCCGGCTGCAGTGAGCGATGTCACCGCGAGGTCCGTCTCGGCGACGACGGTGGTCTTCTCACTCACGCCGTTGTTGAGCAGATTCGGGTCGGGCTGGGACGAGGACACGGCAGCCACGTTGGTGAGCGTCGCCGCACCACCTGCGTTGTGGACCAGCGATGGATCTACGTCAAGCGTGATCTGGATGGTCGCTGATGCGCCGGCCGGCAGCGGTCCGGTCACGGCGCACTGGATGGCGCCGCCTGCGAGCGCACATGGGATACTCGTCGAGGCGACGCTCGTGCCGGCTGGCAAGGTGTCGGTGATCACCACGTCACGCGCCTCGGCGGGGCCGGCGTTGACGATGGTCACGTCGTAGGTGACGGTGCCGCCCGCCACCACAGGGTCGGCCAGGTCGGTCTTGATGATGTACACGTCAGCCGGTCCGATCTGGGTCGTGACGGCATCGAATGTCGTGCTGAGATTCGTGTCGACCCAGAGAGGATGAGCGACGCCACCGAACGCATCGATGCCGAGGTAGTCGCCGAAGAACGCACCAGGTGGAGGCGCGCTCGGCGTCTGCGTCACCCGCACCGGCGTATCGAACATGACGCCGTCGTTCGACGAGCGGGTGAAGTACAGATCGATGCTTGGCGTCCCGTCGGTGCGGTCCGGGTCGTTCTCATCGCTGTACCAGATGATGTTGATGTCGCCATCGATGGGGTCCACGGCCATCGTCGGCCAGAACTGGCTGGAGAAATCGCCGGGGGGATTCACGTCCGTGTTGACCCGCACCGACGGTGACCACGTGTCCCCTCGGTCGGTTGATCGCGAGAAGCGGATGTCGCTGTCGTCGGCGCCGGGTCCCGGCTCGGCCCACACTGCATACACCAGGTTCGGGTCGGTCGGATGCGTACCGATGTACGGGAAGCCATTCCCTCGACCCGGCATCGGTCGAACTGTGCGCAGGGTGATACCCGTGCTCTGGATCGGGACATCTCCGCCGCCGACCAGTTGATCGAACGTCTGACCGCCATCGTCCGAGCGGTCGATGCGCACGCCGATTGGGCAGGTCAGCGGAGGTGCCGGAGGTGGGGGGACCGGGCAGGTGGCAGTGCCGGGGGGCTCCTCCGCTTCCCACGCAACGTACACGGCCCCATCGGCGCCCACGGCGAGGTTGACCGCAAAGCCGATGTCGGCGTCGTTTATCGGGATCGGTGTCGAGAACGAAGCTCCACCATCGGTGGATCGAGCGAACCGCACCTGACCGCTGCCGAGGTCAGTCGCCGCCACATAAACATTGCCAAAGTTGGGGCTGGTCGGGCGGGTGTCGACAACCAGGTGGCCTTTGTCGTCGTCAGCGTACGCGGGTGCGATCGCCAGGGTGGGACTTGCGTCGTTCCAGGACATTCCACCGTTGGTCGACGTGTACACGTACTGCGTCTTCTGCGCGTTGTTGTTGGCTGTGTTCATGCAGAGGTAGTACGCAGTCCCGTCCGCGGCGAAGTCGACGACCGGATCCCCGGCGTTGCCGAACGAGACGAGTCCGGGAGGCGGTGCGTCGGTGGACTCGGCGAGCACCGCCTGATCCCAGGTGGCCCCTCCGTTGTACGACCATGCGACGCCGCAGCGTCCGTTGTCGATGTACCCGGCGACGAGGTTGCGCGGGTTGGTCGGGTTGACGGCGATCGAGGGTTCCACCTGATTGCCCCCGACCGGGGACACCGGCACTGCGGTACCGGGCAGGGGATCAGCCGCTCCCAATGGATACGCGACCGCGATCATTGCCGTCGTCACTAGGAGCGACACGACAACACCACCGATACGACGACGGCCCCGTGCACGCATGGCAACCTCCCAATCCTCGCACTTGTGCGGACCTCGCCACCGACCCTACTCCGACCGGCGTTGAGCGGACCGATTCTGAGGGAGCAATGTCTCGAGGAATTGGGCACTCTCGACCGTAGTCCCGGAATGACCGAAACCCCCTGCACCGCAGGGGGTTTCTCGGTGTCGGAGAGAGGACTCGAACCTCCACGAGCTAATGCTCACTAGGCCCTCAACCTAGCGCGTCTACCAATTCCGCCACTCCGACGTGGGGCCGCAGGAGTATACGTCACGACAGCACCCCCGAGTCCGCTCGACCGATGTCGCTAGAAGAGCTTCTTCACCTCTGGGAAGTGACACGCCACGAAGTGGTCAGGCGTCATCTCCCGGAACTCGGGGACGACCTCGCTACAGATGCCGGGCGCTTGTGCGATGGGGCATCGGGTGTGGAAGCGACAGCCGGGTGGCGGGTTCGCCGGAGAGGGAATGTCGCCCTCCAGGATGACTCGCTGACGATTCCGTTCCAACTCAGGGTCAGGAATCGGAACGGCCGAGAGCAGTGCGTGGGTGTACGGGTGCATCGGCTCGTCATACAACGCGTCACGATCTGCAAGCTCGACCATGCGGCCGAGGTACATGACACCGACACGATCCGAGATGTGCCTCACGACAGAAAGGTCGTGAGCGATGAACAGGTACGTGAGCCCCAGTTCGCTCTGGAGGTCGTCGAGTAGGTTCAGCACCTGTGCCTGGATCGACACGTCCAGTGCCGACACCGGCTCGTCAAGGACGATCATCTTCGGATTCAACGCCAACGCTCTGGCGATGCCGATGCGTTGCCTCTGTCCACCGGAGAACTCGTGGGGATACCGGTTGGCGTGCTCTGGAGACAGACCAACGACCTTCAGCAACTCCTTGACCCGCTCGATGCGCTCTTGTTGGTTGCCCATCCCATGTACCAACAACGGCTCTGAGATGATGCCGGCAACAGTCATTCTCGGGTTCAGAGACGCATATGGGTCCTGAAAGACGATCTGCATCTCGCGACGCATCTCACGCAGCGTGTCCTTGTTTGCCGTTGCGATGTTGATGGCCTCGGTCGGCTCGCCCTCATCATCAGTCTCGGACTGAAACCAGACGTCACCAGATGTTGGCTCCAGAAGTCGGAGGATGGAACGTGCCGTTGTCGACTTGCCGCAACCAGACTCGCCCACCAGACCGAGGGTCTCTCCTCGCTTGATCTCGAACGTGATGTCGGAAACTGCCTGGACGGCGCCGACCTTCCTCTTCAGGAAGATGCCGCGGTTGATCGGGAACTCCTTGACCAGGTTCTCGACACGCAGCATGACATCCGCCGGCATGCCACCGGTGGCCGTCGACTCGAACTGGCTCGTATTCTCTACGTCGGTCATCCTGCGGCACCCACAGCTCGCGTGATTTCGAGATCCAGCTCTTCAGCGTGGTGACAGGCCACTTCTCCCCTGCCCTCGATCTTCCGTAACAACGGCAGCTCTTGGGCACACCGATCGGTGGCGAAGTCGCAACGAGGCCGAAAACGGCATCCGTCGGGAAGGTCGATGACCGACGGGGGCGCCCCTCGAATGGAGTGCAAGCGCACCTGTTGCTCTTCGTCCAGACGAGTCATCGAGCCGAGCAGTCCCCACGTGTACGGGTGCTGTGGCCGATAGAAGATGTCGTCGTTGGAGCCTCGCTCCACGATGCCCCCGGCGTACATCACCTGCACGTTGTCGCAGAATCCTGCGACAACTCCGAGGTCGTGGGTGATCAGAATCACGGCGGTGCCACGGTCGGCGGCCAGCCGCAGCATGAGGTCCATGATCTGGGCCTGCGTCGTCACGTCGAGTGCCGTCGTCGGCTCGTCGGCAATCAAGACTTCGGGGTTGCAGGACAGCCCCATGGCGATCATGACTCGTTGGCGCATCCCGCCCGAGAACTGGTGCGGGTAGTCGTCGAGGCGATCTGCCGCGTTCGGAATCTGAACGTCAGAGAGCGCCTGCGCTGCGACGTTGCGGGCATCACGTTTGTTGACGTCCTGGTGCAGCATGATGGTTTCGATGAGCTGGTCACCGACGGTGTAGACCGGGTTCAGCGACGTCATCGGGTCCTGAAAGATCATGGCAATCTGTCCGCCACGCACAGCTCGCATCTCGTCTTCGGTGATGGCAAGCAGATTTCGTCCGTGGTACGTCACGGTTCCGGTGACGATCTCACCAGCCGGCGGCTCCACCAATCGCATGATCGACATTGCCGTAACCGACTTGCCGCTACCCGACTCCCCCACAACGCCAAGCCGCTCGCCTGGCATCAAATCGAATGAGATTCCGTCCACGGCCCGCACGATGCCTTCCTCGGTCGAAAAGTACGTGCGGAGATCCTTGACGGACAACAACGGTTCGGTCATTCGGCTACTTTCGCTCGATGGTCTGCGTCGGGTCGAGTGCGTCTCGTAGTCCGTCACCCAAGAAGTTCACTGACAAGACGGTGATGATGAGCGCAGAAGCCGAGAACGCAAGCTCCCACCACAGTCCACGTGGCGCGATACCCGCTCCGGCAGCGGCCATTCCTCCCCAGGTCGGCGTCGGTGGCCGAACCCCGAACCCAAGGAAAGACAACGCTGCTTCGATGATGATTGCCGCACCGACGATGAGCGTCGTCTGCACGATGATCGGACTCATGGCGTTGGGCAGGATGTGACGGAAGATGATCCGACGGTCGTTCGCTCCAGCAGCTCGCGCCGCTTCCACGAACTCCTTCTCACGAAGTGACAGGAATTCGGCACGCACGATACGCGCGAGACCGCCCCACAGCAGCGAACCCAGAAGTATCGCAATACCCCATGGACCCGACGTCATGAATTCGGGCACAAAAGTCAGCTCGGGCAACAGTCGACCAACGACGATCGCCACCGGTAACAACGGCAACCCCAGTATCAGGTCGGTGAACCGCATCAGTCCTTGGTCGATCGCCCCCGGGTAGTAACCGGCGAACGCTCCGACGATGGAACCCATGATGGCCACCATCAGGCCGGTGACGACACCGACGATGAGGCTGGCTCGTCCTCCGTGCACCACACGTGACAGCACGTCACGGCCAACCTCGTCTGTGCCAAACGGATAATCGCCGCGAGGAGCGATGGTGGTCGCCAAACGGCCGTCGGGTTCCGCAAGCTGGTCGGTCGGATGTGGCAACAGCCGACCACACTCCGGTTCGTTGTTCGGACACGTGAAGAGTGGTGCTGCCAGCGCGATCAGACCGATGAGCAGCAGGATGACTCCTGACACCATCGCCAATCTGTGGCGCCGCAGCCGAGTCGAGAACAATTGCCACTGTGTGACCGGCTCGACGGCCATCCCCTCGAATTCTTCCATGGTGACCTGGTCAGATGTTGGATCACTCATAACGGACCCGCGGGTCCAGCACCCCGTAGAGGATGTCGGCAACGATGTTCATCACCACGATGCCTGCACCGATGGCCATGACCACCGCCATGATCGCCGGATAATCCACTGCGTTGATGGCATCGATGTAGAGACGACCAACTCCGGGCCAGCCGAAGATGGACTCGGTGATGATGGCGCCACCGATGATCGATGCGATGTCGAGAGAGATCAGGGTCACGATCGGAATCATGGCGTTGCGCAATGCGTGCTTCAAGATCACCCGACGACGTGGCAAGCCTTTGGCCTTCGCGGTCCGCAGATAATCCGAATGCAGCACTTCGAGCATCGAGGCACGTTGGAATCGGGAATATCCAGCCAGCGAAATAGCCGCGATGCTGATTGCAGGTAAGGCCAGGTGTTGGAGAATGTCTCCGGCACGCTGCAAGGTGGTGAACGACTCGTAACTCGAACTCGTCATGCCGGCGACGTAGAAGAGCTTGACGCCCGTCCAGCGCTCCAGGTAGAGGCCGAGGCCGAGTTGCAGAAACACTCCGATGATGAAAATCGGCGTCGAGAACGCAACAAACGAAAACGTCGTGCCCAACTGATCGAAGAAGGAGTACTGCTTGGTTGCCTGGTAAATCCCGAGCGGGATACCGATCATCACCGCGAGGAACAAGGCGGTCATACCGAGACGGAATGAGGCTCCTGCTGCCAGCGTGATGTCCTCGAAGACGGGACCGTCACCTCGGAACGAGTCGCCCCAGTCGAGGACGATGTTCATGCGGTTCCAGACCGTGAACAAGACGAAGCCCCAGATGAGCACACCTGCGCCGATCTTGGCGATCCGTACGGCAAACTGTCGAGACTTGATGAACCTCGATGCGAGTACGGAATAGGCGACGCCGGCACTGATCGCAAGGATCGATGGAAGCCCGCCGATGCTCGCCTCTCTCGGGGTGACGAACCGTTTCAGCCAGATCCAGTATTGCTCCGGCCCCGATTTGTCGAGCCCATAGCGCTCGGTCAGGCTTGCGAGATAATCCGGTTGGATTCGTGGGTTCAACTTGAGCCGGTCCAATGGCGATGCGCCGGTCTTCTGTAGTAACCAGAAGACGACCATGCTGAGCGCCAACAACGTGACAGCGCCATAGACCAGTCGTCGAATGACATATGCGAACACCGATTGCCTCCAGGTTCGGCTGGCAACAGTATAGGGCGGCGAACCCAGCCGCACTGGAGAACTTTTTTTGCCTGACGGTCACTGCCGAGGCGATGTCAGTCAACTATCGACCCGATACCACCGCTCGATGTTCCAGGTGTGACCGGCCTGCGACGGGTTGAACACGTACCCGCCGATCTTGTCGGCCCACACCGCGCCGATCGTGAGGCGCGAGAAGAGCGGGATGATCACCACCTGGTCGGCGAGGATCTGCTCGGCTTCCTGCACCAGCGCGATGATCTCCTCCTCGTCGACGGTGGCGTCCATCGCGTCGCGGAGGTCGGCGAACCGCACGGTGTGCTCGTCGATCACCGACGAGTCCGGCGTGCCCCAGCGGTAGAAGTTGGAGCCGTCCGGCGGCGGGGCCTGCGGATCGAACACGTCGTGGATGGCGACCAGACCGGACAGTCCGGGCGAACCGACCCACGCCCACTCACCGAGGTCCCAGCGACCGTTGTCCAGCGTCTCGCCGAAGAACAACTGCGAGTCCTCGAGCTGCTGTTCATACACGATGCCTACCTCGGCGAACATATCCGCCATGAAGTTGGCGAGCCGCGGCCGCATGTCGGCGTTCCTCGTTGTGGAGAACACGGCCGTGAGCGGGTTGGTGGCGCAGTCTCGACCGAGCTCGCGACAGAGTTCGTCGATCAACTCCCGAGACCGATCCGGGTCATGTCCGTACTGCTCCCATGGTCGCGTCGAGTAGGTCGGCGTGAACGCCTCGACGTACGACTGGAGTGGCTCGACGTATCCAGAGACCGCCTCGAATGCGATGGCGTCACGGTCGAGCAGGTGGGCGACTGCTCGACGGAACGCCAGGTGTTCGACCATCGAGTCGGGGTTGCGTTCCAGCCGACCCGGGCCGAATTGGAAGTTGAGGTGTTCCCACACCGGCCCTGGTCGCACGGTGACTGCGACACCCTCTGCCTCTCGAGCCCGCAGCGACTCGATCGTCTCGACCGCAGGCGGAGGCTGGATGACATCGACGTCCCGGTTGCGGAATGCCGTCAGCAGCGACTCCGTCTCCGGAATGAATCTGAAGGTCACCGTGTCGAGGTACGGCAGCTGGAGTCCGGTGTCGGGGTCGCTCTTCCAGTAGTTCGCATTGCGCGTCAACGTCAACTCTTGGCCCTTCACCCACTCGCTCACCTCGAACGGTCCGCCTGCGACCCACGCCGTGTCGTTCCAGTCCTCGAGAAAGTCGGTTCCGGCGACCTCGTGTGCGGGAATGAGCACCTCGAACAGGGTTTCGTGTTCGATCGTCGCTCGCGCCAGTGTCACGCTGAAGGTCTTGTCGCCGACCTCGGTGGCGACGATCTCGTCGTACACGTCGTCGGCGAGGCTGCGGTGCGCACTCACGTCGGGACTGATGAGCGTCTCGTACGTGAACTGGAAGTCGTC
>JABDJC010000229.1 GCA_013003395.1 Acidimicrobiia bacterium | reverse complement strand
CGTCGAAGGTGTAGCTACCCGGTCCCTGGGCTTCGGTTGGGGTCCAGGTGAAGCTTCCGCCGCTGGTGATGGACGCGCCGGTCGGTGCGCCGACGAGTGCGAACGTCAGTGTGTTGGCCGGGTTGTCGGGATCGGTTGCGGTGGCGGTGAACGACAAGAGCGTCTGTTCGTCGACGGTTTGGTTTCCAATTGGGTCGAGGACAGGCGGACTGTTGGTTTCACCGACGGTGACCGTGATGGTTTCGGAATCGTTGAGATTGGGTGATCCGTTGTCGGTGACAACCACGTCGAAGGTGTAGGTACCGGGTCCCTGTGCTTCAGATGGTGTCCAGGTGAACGCACCGCCGGTGGTCATGAACGCACCCGTCGGTGCTCCCGACAGGCTGAACGTCAAAGTGTTGGCCGGGTTGTCTGGGTCGGTTGCGGTGGCGGTGAACGACAAGAGCGTCTGTTCGTCGACGGTTTGGTTACCGGTTGGGTCGAGGACAGGCGGACGATTGACTTCAGTCACGGTCACGAACACTGTGCCTATATCCGTGGCGGTGCCATCGCTGATGGTGTAGGAGAACGAGGTTGCCCCATCCCATTCGGTCGGCGCATCGAATCGCAGCTGGTCATCTGAGGCGTCGGCCGGAGTGCCTCCATCGACAAGGGTGACGAGGCCCTCACCAACGGGGGGTTGTGTGAACGAGTCCAGCAGGAGCGTGTCCAAGTCTGGATCCGAGTCGTTCGCCATGACATCGATGGTGATGAACGCCTCTTCACCGACCGTGAGGATGCCAGTTGTCGGATCGTCGTTGGCAACAGGCGGACTGTTCGTCGCCACCACCGTCACGGCTTGGGAAAACTCAGAAGTTGAACCATATGTGGGTGCAGCTCCCTCGGTTGCTGTTGCCGTCAGAATGTCGCCAGGCGATCCGGGGAATATGTGGGAGCCGGGTGTGGGAATGCCAGCTGTGACAGAGACGGTGACGCTCGACTTCGAAGATTCGCCCTCGCCGTAGGTCGTGGGGTCGGCACCCGATGGATTGGAGAAGAATTCGACGGTGTACGTCCCGTTCGGTACGTCGAGACTGAAGTCGACCGTGACCGTGCCCGCAGTCTCCACAGCGCCGGTGATGTCCGGGAAGTTGAGGAGCCCATTGGCGCCGATATCGCCGTCACCAGGATCGTTGGCGGTGACACCGCCGCCCGTGAGGTCGATTCCGAGTGCTCCGTTGAACTGGATGGCGTTGTTGACCACGGCGTTGTTGTCGCCATCGAGCATCAGCACGCCCTCGGTGCCGTTGCCGAGGGGGCCGGTGCCGGCGGCGTTCGTGCCGATGTAGTTCCCGATGACCAGGTTGTTCGAGGCTCCGCTACGAAATCCGATCCCGTACTGGGTGTTGCCCGAGATCACATTGCGATCAGCAACAGCGGTTCCGCCGATGACGTTGTTGTTCGAAGTCACTGAGATCCCGCCAACGGGCGCGACGTCCAGAAATCCGTTGGGCGCAGCCACCGTTCCTGTCATGTCGGTTCCGAGGTAGTTCCCGGCGATGGTGTTGCCGTCCCCGATCTCCACCTCGATGCCGTCGTCGCCGAAGTTCTGGATCACGAGACCGCGGATTGTGGAGTTGCCCGCCTGCAGCGTGAGACCGTTGGCGTCGCCCGCCGTTGGAGCAATGGAACCGTCGATCACCACAACCGGGCGGCCTTCGATCGCGTGCTCGGGCTGGGTGCTGGCGTCGAGGATCACCGGATCGGTGATTGCTGGCAAGAGGGTTCCGGATGGTCGGATTCGAAACGCCAACGGACTCGCTTCGAACCCGCTGTCAGACTGGGGGATGTCGAACATGATTGCGTTGGCAATTGCAGACGCGTTCGCTTCTGCGATGGCCGCCCGCAGCGTGCACTCCGCGTCGGCGCCAACAAACCCTCCGGTGCTGCAAACCCCATCACCGATGTTGTTGTCAGCGGCGTTCCCCGTTGAGTTCACGACCAGCGGCTTGGGAGCGAAGGCGATCGAGCCGTAGTTTCCACCGTTGTCCACTGGGACCGAACCCAGCGTGCTCGCGTCGCTGGTGTCGAACCGGTACACGAATTGCTGGCTTGGTGCCCCCTTGAGGTGCCCCGTGCCCCAGAGGTTCCCTGATCCGTCGAAGGCCAGGCCGGTGATGATTGGCGGGTCCGTGTCACCGACGGTCGTGACGTCTCCCGTCGTCTTGTCGGCTGTGACCAAACGCTGGTTCTGGGAGTTTCCGTCGTCGCCCACCGCTACGAACATCGTGCCTGTCCCGGGCTGAATGGCCAATCCTTGGGCTTCGTTTCTGGCGCCGGATGCGGCGATTCTCACGTAGTCCACACCGATTCCGAATGCGTCCGCAACTATCGAGCCCGTCGACGGATCGATGCGGAAGAGGAGGTCTTCGGTACCTGGCTGATTTTCCACTGCATAGAGGTAGCCAGTGTCGGCGTCGAAGGCCAAGGCGTTGACGTCGACCATCGATTGAGCGCCTTGGGATCCGGAGCCCGAGCCGATTAGGCCAATGCTGCTGAACGATCCAGTCGTAGCGTCGATGGTCCCGAACGAGCCGCCATCGACTGCGTAGATGATCCCTGTCGCGGGATCTATGTCCATCCCACGCACCGAGAATGTGCCAATGCCGACGCCGACGGTCGTTTCGTTCGTCGCGGCGTTGCCGTTCGAGGTGTCGACCTTCGTCAACAGGTCGTCACCGCCGCCTGCGCCGCCGGTTCCCGCGATGAGATACGCGTCGAATGTCGATACGAGTGGCCGTAGCGCAACCATCTGCGCCACCTTTTCGACCGCTATCGGGTTCGCGGTCCGATCGCCCGTGGGTCCGATGCCGGCAAATGGCTCGTCGGCTCCTTCGGCGGCAGCCTTGTCTCCCGAGAAGTGGTCCCATCGCTCGGTCATCGTGCCCGGCGGCGTCACCGCCGCGCCGTTCCGATTGGTGAAGAGCGCGACAAGTCTCGTGTCGGCAACGGTCGTCGTCAGCGAGGGAGCGCTGTAGGGGTCACCGGCCGCGAGCCCCGCACCGCTGTGTGCATCGATGGGATTGGTCGTATCTACCCCTGAGTACGCCGCGATCACGCCTGCGGTCTTGCGGTTCACGCTCAGGGTGAATGTGTAGTTGGCGGGTTCCGAAGCCGTTGCCACCTTGTAGAAGAGACTCTGGGTCACCTTGTCGCCCAGTGAGTCCTGGCGGATGGTGGACCAACCTGCTGGAGCGGTGATCGTCACGGTTCCGTTGTCGGCGGTTATCTGAGCCAGGAGAAGATCGCCGGCAACGACGCCGACAGGAACCGGTACAACGATGAAGTTGGCGTCCGTGTCCACTGTGGCTGCTGACCGAAATGCTGGCGCCGATGCGGCTGTGGCCGTCGAGGTCCCAGCGACGAGAATCGAAGCGATGAGGGTCGTCGCCGTCATGATGCGTAGAGCATTGCGGCCACGGCGGAAGTGAGGTCTGATCACACATGCTCCTTCGAGCGATGGGTCGCGCGGGCGCTCGCTGTCTCGAGTTTCGGAACCTGTGTTGGTTGGATCTCAGAATCGGACAGCGGGAGGCGAACGATGAAATGAGTGTCGCCCCCGTTTCTTTCATACGCGATGCTGCCACCCATACCCAGAGCGAGAGCGTGCACAATCGACAGGCCGAGGCCGACAGAATCTTTCGTTGCTGTCATGTGGCCCTGATGGATGAATTTTTCGAACAGTCTCCCCGTGAGTTCTTCCGGAATGCCTGGGCCATCGTCGATGATCTCGCACACATAGGTGCGCCCGTCGACGCGGCCGGCCACCCGCACGTCCGGGCCGCCGTACTTGCGTGCGTTCGACAAGAGGTTGTGGATGAGTTGGCGGAGACGCAGCCGATCGGCTCTGACGACTCCGGGTGCACACGACATGGTGATTCGCTGACCAGCTCGCTGCACGAGGGCGACCGTGTCCGCTACTTCTTCTTCGATGTCGATGTCATCGAAAACGTAATGAAGTGCGCCGGCGTCTAGCCGCGCGGTGGTGAGTAGATCCTCGACCATCCGCGCCAGGTCGTCGGATTCGGACATGATGAGATCGATAAGCTCGGCGGCGGCAGGCGTCTTCTTGATCGCTGGGTCCTCTGACAACAATTCCGACAAGCCGATGATTGACGTGAGTGGGGTACGCAGCTCGTGCGACGCGTTGGCGATGAAGGTGTCGCGAGCAGCGCCGAGACGCTTTTCGTTGTCAAGCCGGTTCTCCAGATCGAGTTGGCGTTGCTGGCGACGCAGCAGCTCTCGGTAAACGAAGATCACAATTGCGGGTATCAGGAATGCGACGAGAAAGCGGGCCAAATTACCGACGCGCCCGAGCGCAGCATCCGACGAGGCCACTGATGCTGCGACCGTGTTGCGCACAGTCACCAATTCGTCGGTGAGGTGTTCGAATTCCGGAGCAAACGCCGACTCCATGACTTCTTGAGCAGCGTCTGGATTGTTCGAGCCGAGCAGTTCGATGGTCGCATCGCCAGTAGACCCGAAAGCGCCGGCGAGGTCCTGCATCTCCAAGTCAGAGACAACACCCTGGCTGTACAGGTTCTCGATCCCGGTGCGGAAATCTGCCAGCGCCTGTTCTGCCTCACCCACCGACAAGGCGACTGCTTCACTGGAATTGGTGCCCATTGCGCTGTCAACCACAGATATGTGCACGGCTAGCGCCAGCTGGGCGCGAGCCACGGTGGCAGATCGGAGCGTCTCGTCTGCGGTGTGGAGTGCGCCTGCGTCTGACGTGATGCGCTGACTTCCGTAGGCCACGGAGAAGACAAGGCCGAGAACCAGCAACAACACCAACCCAGTGACCAGCGTCAGCGTCAAGCTCCGGTCGGCAAGACCACGAGCGGCCGCACGATCATCGGTGGCTGCTTGGCGTTTGGTCTTTCGGAACGTCATCTGAGATTTGCGATTCACTTGTGGCCGGAGACAGTCTCAGCCGGTCTTCTCTCTATCGGCATGACCGGAAATTCATGAAGGATGGCCATGCGGGGCGCGGAAGAACTAGTGCGCGTCGTTGTTGGCTGCATGATGACCCGCGTTGCAGAAGCTCTTGGTACCGGGAGTGCAGTAGTCAAAGGTCGCCGTTGCGGTCTACACGAAGGCGATCAGATCGGCACGATCTCCGAGGATTTCATCGTCGGCGCCGTCACGCCACCGCCAACCCTC
>JABDJC010000226.1 GCA_013003395.1 Acidimicrobiia bacterium | reverse complement strand
GGGCGTTCTCGTACGGTGATGCCCCCCTGCGGCCTGGGGCTGAGAGGCGCTATGCGATCTGAGTCCTGTTCGGCCTCTGATCGCTCCGCATGTCGGTGCCTCCGCTGGCGCTACGGCGCTGTCTTCTACGTCCCCCCAACACTCGCTGGCGCTCGCGAGGGGGACAGAGGTCCGCGCTGCGCTCGCTGGGCGACAGGTGAACCTAAACGACCGGGCAACGCCTTCGCATCGGTCCTCGTTGTCGCAGCTATGATTCCGCGCGCTCACCTCTGGTGAGTGGGTCTGTGGTCCCCGTTCTTCGGGGCGTAAGAGCGAAATCCGGTGAGATCCCGGTGCTGTCCCGCAACTGTGAAGCCCCTTCGAGGGGACGAGTCAGGTCGCCTGCCATTGATCGTGACGGTTGTCCTCGGAGGAGGGATGACGCCACGTCATTGGGCTCCTCCACCGAGAGGAGTCTTTTTCATGAAACGTCTTTGGATCGTGATCGCCGCTCTCACCCTGATGGTTGCGTCGTGCGCAGCCGAGGAGCCGGCGGCCACAGAGGCGCCAGTTGCGGTCACTACCGCGGCTCCCACCACCGAAACCACGGCGGCGCCGACAACTACTGACCCTGCCCCAACAACAACGGCGGCAGCAGTGTCGATGGACGACCACTTCCCGGTGACGGTTACGTCGGCTGCGGGAGAGACGACCATCGAAGAACGTCCGGAACGCATCGCCGCCCTGTCGGCGACCCATGTGGAAATGCTGTTCGCAGTCGGCGCGGGCGAACAGGTCATCGCCGGTGACCTGTTCGCCAACTATCCACCAGAAGCCGGCGGCATCGAGCTGCTCGACAGCTTCAACCTCAACGTCGAGTCGTTGATCGCTCTCGACCCGGACCTGGTGATCCTGTCGTTCGATCCAGTGGACGCGGTGGCAGCGCTCGATGCTGTAGGAATCCCGACATTGCTTCTTGGTACCGCCACCAGCATCGAGGAGGCGTACACGCAGACACTCACGGTCGGCGACGCCTCGGGCCATCTTTCCGAAGCTCGCGAACTCGTGCTCGCCATGCAGTCGGACATGGACGCGATCGTCGACACCGTCGGCGGCTCAGCGGAAGGCCTGACGTACTACCACGAGACCGACCCGTTCAGCTACTACACCCCGAACTCAGCGTCGTTCATCGGCCAGCTCTACAACCTGCTGGGCATGGAGAACATCGCCGACGCGGCTCCAGACGAGTTCGGCTCCGGCTTTCCGCAGCTCTCGCCCGAATTCATCGTGGACGCCAACCCTGATCTGATCGTGCTCGCCGCCGGCGGGGACGAGGTGTCGACCCTGGCGGAACGTCCGGGATGGGACACGATGACTGCGGTTGCGAACGACAATGTCGCGGTGATCGACACCGACGTCGCCAGCCGATGGGGACCGCGGATTGTTGAACTCCTCAGAGCCATCGCTGACGCGGCGGGCGCTGTGCAGTGAGCCCAGACTCACCGCGGCGACTCGGCGCGGGACCAGTTGGCCTCGCCCTGGCACTTCTCGTCGTGTGTGCCGTCGCCGGGGTCGCGTGGGGGCCGGTCTCGCTTCCGGCCGGCGCTGTGCTCGCCGAGTTGGTCGATCGACTCCCGATCATCAGCATCGACTCGGGACTCTCGGAACGACAAGCTGCGGTCCTGTGGGAACTCCGGGTGCCTCGTGTCGCGCTTGGCGGCTTGGTCGGGGCAATGCTCGCAACGGCAGGCGCCGGCTATCAGGGAGTGTTCCGGAACCCCCTTGCCGATCCCTATCTGCTCGGCGTGGCGGCCGGCGCAGGTCTGGGCGCGACACTCGTCATCGCTGCGGGTCTCGGCACTGGCGGCTTCTTGTTGACCATGGCTGCCTTCACCGGAGGAATCATCGCCGTGGTCGCTGCCTACGCACTCGGACGCTCGAGTGGGGGTGGCGCGTCACCCGCAACGATGATCCTCGCGGGCATCGCAGTGGCGTCGTTCTTCACGGCTCTACAGACGTTCGTGCAGCAGCTCGCTTCCGACACGGTGCGCGAGGTGTTCGCGTGGATCCTGGGAAGGCTCACCACGTCCGGCTGGTCCGAGGTACGACTCCTCACTCCTTTCGTCGTGGTGTCTGCAGGGGCACTGCTACTGCATCGACGGCACCTCGATGTCCTGGCGGTGGGTGAGGACGAAGCCGCAACGCTGGGGGTTGAGACGACACGGGTGCGTTTGATCGTCGTGGTGGCGTCGACGTTGGGCACGGCGGCAGCGGTGTCGGTGAGCGGCTTGATCGGATTCGTCGGAATCGTGGTACCGCACGCGATTCGTCTGGCTTTCGGTTCGAGTTACCGGGTGATCATTCCGCTGAGCCTGATTGCCGGCGGCGCGTTTCTCATTGCTGCCGACCTCGTGGCGCGGACAGTGGTCCGTCCCGCGGAATTGCCGATCGGAGTGATCACCGCGTTCGTTGGGGCTCCGTTCTTCGGAACCCTTCTGAGAAGGAGCCGTCGATGAGTGGAGTCAGCTGTAAACGAGTTTCCGCAGGGTATGGATCCAAGGAGGTGCTCCACGACATCGACATCGACGTCGCCCCAGGCGAGTGGGTGGCACTTGTCGGCCCCAACGGTTCAGGCAAGAGCACGCTCCTTCGGTGCATCGCCGGAAGCATCGGATTCAGCGGCGACTTGACCATCGACAGCCGGCCGGTCGATCAGATGGCGAGACGGGAACGTTCCCGCCTGGTTGCCCTTGTGCCGCAGCAGCCGCTGATCCCCGACGACATCTCGGTACTCGAATACGTGTTGCTCGGCCGCACGCCGTACATCTCCTATTGGGGATCCGAGAGTGTGGCCGACCTGGCGGCAGCCCGCACCGTCATGAGCCGGCTCGATTTGGTGGAGCACGCCGACGAGACGATGACCAGCCTCTCTGGTGGAGAGCGGCAACGCGGCGTTCTCGGCCGCGCGTTGGCGCAGGACGCCGGGGTGTTGTTGTTGGACGAGCCGACGACTGCGCTTGATCTTGGTCACCAGGTGCAGGTGATGCAGCTGGTCGACGAGTTGAGGAGAGAGCGCAAGATTGCGGTGCTGAGCGCCGTCCACGACCTCACGCTCGCGGCGCAGTACGCGGATCGGCTCGTCCTACTCGACGGTGGCAGCGTCATCGCCGAGGGTGCGGCCGAGGCGGTGCTCACTCCCGAGTTGTTGTCGAAGCACTACCAGGCGGAGGTGTCGATCCTGCGGGACGAGGCCGGTGACGTTGTGGTGGCGCCGCGGAAGCCTCAGCTGGCGACGAACGCGTTGAATGCGGACCCGACGACGTAGCTGAGGGCCGCGCCGACGAGCGCGATCACGAGATTCTCGGCCCCGCTCTTGATTATTGGCTTGTCGGTGACGATCGTCTTGAGCGCTCCCACGATGAACAGTCCGATGGTGGCGAAGATCGCCGCGATCACCAGGCCGGTGTTCGGACTGGTGACGAAGACGAACGGCAACACTGACGGAGCCGAGCCGAGGAGGAACAGGAGGCCAGAAGCGACCATCGCCATGATCGGGGATCGACGCTCTGAATCGATGACGCCGAACTCGAGCGCCTGCATCGCTGCCATGAGGCTGTCGTCGCTGCGGGCGAACGCCGCAGTGACAGTGTCGAGATCCTCTTCGTGGATGTGCATGTCCGCGAACATCTCACGAAGCTCGGCGACTTCACGGTCTCGGTGATAGACGAGGTGTTCCTGCTCGAGCGCCATTTCGCGATCGAAGACTTCTTCTTGTGATTTGGTTGCGAGGTATTCGCCGGCCGCCATGCTGATAGCTCCGGCGAGCGCTCCAGCAACGCCGGTGAGCAGGATCTGTTTGGTGTTCAGTCCACCGCCGACAACGCCTGCGACGAGGAGGAACATCGAGACGAGGCCGTCGTTGACGCCGAGGATGATGTCGCGGACATATTGTCGTGACTCGCCGATGTGGGGTCGGTAGGGGACAGCCTCGCCGTCCGTGGTCTGATCGAGAGCTTCCATCACTTTGCAGTGTATCGGCGGGCACCGACCTACCAGACACACTGAGGCCTTCGCAGACGGTGGCGACAGAAACCAGCATGCGCCGCGCGGTAACGTGAGGTCATGAGTGATGCACTGTTGGAACAGGCCATTCGATCCCATCCGTTCACCCGCGGGTTGAGACCGGACCACGTGGCGCGCCTCCAGAAGGCGGCGCAGATGGTCCAGTACTCATCAGGGGACAAGGTCTTCGAGACCGGGGATCCGGCCGATCGCTTCTATCTGATTCGAAGTGGTGTCATCGAGTTGGCAGTCGCATCGAACAACCCGCCTCGCGCCGTCCAGACGCTTTCCGAAGGAACCGTGCTCGGCTGGTCCTGGGCGTTCGACCGTCAGAAATGGCAGTTCGACGCCAAGGCGATCACTCCGATCAGAGCGATCGAGGTGGACGGCGCAGCATTACTGAAGGAATGCGAACTCGACCACGAGTTCGGCTACCTACTCATGCGACGTCTCGCAGAAGTGATGGCCGACCGCCTACACGCAGTCAGAAAAGAAGTCCGCACGTAGAAATCAGCACCGGAGCCTGCAGACCTTCCATCATGCGCGGAGCCGAGGTTCCGTGCGGAGCGGCCCTCATAGCTCTCGTGCGGTGATGCCCCCCTGCGGCCTAGGGCTGAAATGCGCTTTGCGATCTGAGTCCTGTTCGGCCTCTGATCGCTCCGCATGGAGGTGCCTCCGCTGGCGCTCCGGCGCTGTCTTCTACGTCCCCCCAACACTCGCTGGCGCTCGCGAGGGGGACAGATTCTTCTCCTCCCCCGTCGACGAAGGAGACGGTTGGGGGAGTTGGCGGCGCTAGCCGCGGAGGGGGCACAACGGGCGATGGTCGATCGCGTCCGTCGAGCGCTGACGCGGCGATCGAGGGCGTTCTCGTACGGTGATGCCCCCCTGCGGCCTGGGGCTGAGAGGCGCTATGCGATCTGAGTCCTGTTCGGCCTCTGATCGCTCCGCATGTCGGTGCCTCCGCTGGCGCTACGGCGCTGTCTTCT
>JABDJC010000179.1 GCA_013003395.1 Acidimicrobiia bacterium | reverse complement strand
GTGACAATTACTCCGCTCATGGACCCTCCTTGCGCTCGTGAGGCCATTTCGCAATGCGGAACGTTCTGCTATACAGAATTCAACGTACCGTACCGACGGGTACTCACCGCCGTCAACAGGTCGGAGTTGGATTGGGTCGCTCAGCAAACATTCAATCGGTGGAACGGGCATTTGCCGTGATCAGGGCGATCGGACGGAACGGTCAGGCTGTGCCTCTTGCGCTCATCGCCAGCGAAACCGGACTGCCCAAGAGCACCGTCAGTCGCCTGCTGGGCACCATGGTCGGCATCGGCGCTGTCGAGCGTGTGGCGGATGGCCGGTACTCGATGGGCAGCGAGCTGAGGGCAATGGTTCAGCCGGCAGTCGGCCCCACCGACCTCATCGGTGTGGCGGCGCCGTACCTGCGGGAACTGGTTGATGAGCTCGGCGAAGACGTTGGTCTCGCGATTCCGGCCGGCGAGTCGCTCATCTACATCGATCAGGTACAAAGTCCGCAGCCCGTCACCGTCCAGGACTGGACCGGAGAGCGATTCGATCTGCATACGACGGCCGCCGGATATGTGCTCCTGGCGGCCCGATCGGAGGCGGATCGCGCCCGCTACCTCGCGGGTCCCCTGCAACAGTCGAGCCCATCCACCGAAATTGACCCGAGCCGTCTGGCTGAGCTCGTCGCAGAATGCGCCGACTCGGGCTACGCGTGGACGTTCGAGGCGTGGGCACCCGGAATAAACGGCGTCGCAGCACCTGTGCGTGACTCCTCGGGGAGTGTCGTGGCGGCCATCAACCCCTTCGGTCCGGCCTACCGATTTCCCGGCAGCGCAGACCGCGCTGCGATAGGAAGGCGAGTCGCTGATGCGGCCGATCAGGTGTCTCAACACCTAGGCGGTTGACCGGTCGTCAGAGCCTCGGTGGTACCTTGGCGAGTCCGGTGCGAGGAGTGATCACGGTGAGACTGCCGGTAGGCCGTTGGTTGGTGAGTCTGGTATTGGTCGCTGCGGCGTGCACGTCGCAGCCGGCTGAAACCACCATCGGGCCAACCACCAGCACGGTTGCGCCCACCACCACGACGACGCTGCTCGACGTCGAAGCGTTGGCGAACCGGCACCTGGTGGAAATCCGCTCGGAAGGAACCTTTCTCGACCGATCTGGACCAGACGCCCCTGGTATGGGAACGGGACTGATCGTGTCAGCCGATGGCTTGGTCCTGACGACGGCAACGGCCGTCGTCGGCGCCGACCGCATCAACGTGTTCGTCGCCGACGAAGAGTTCCCCATCGAGGCGCGGATCGAAGCACTCGCCGAGTGCCAGAACCTCGCACTCATCAAGATCGACGGGACATTCAACGCAGCGTCCATCAACGCTGCCGGAGCTCCGGTGGGCCTCATGTCGATGGTGGAAAGGAGCCCAGCGCTAGACAACGGCAACCCGGCCATCGACCTCTCGTCGATATCGGTCGGTCCTTGGACGGTCGGCGGCGTCGCAGTTGATGGCTCAGGCGCCATTGCGGGGATGGCGATTGCAGCGGACGAAGACGGCGATCCGGTCATTCTCCCGTTGAACGAGATGGATCGCACTCTGCGTGCAATGCGATCTCGCGAGACTGTTCAGCAGCTCGGTTTCGCCGCTGTGGATCACAGAGACGGCGTCGCCGTAACAGGCGTCGCTCTGGGCAGTGACGCCGACGGCGCGGGCCTGGTCGCGGGAGACGTCATCACGGCAGTGTCTGGTGACTCGCTCGAGGGCGGGTTGCAGGAGCTGTGTGCCCGAGACGACAGCGGTCCAGTCGAGTTGGTCAGAGACGGGCGTCGCTATGTCGGAGACTTCTCAGGGACGGCGCTGGCTCTGGCATCCGCGAGAACACTGACTCAACTGCGCGAGGCAGTGATCCGCGTCGACGCCTTCACGCCGGGGTTCGACGAGCCAGGATCCGGAAGCGGCTTCTTCATCTCCGAGGACGGTCTCGCCGTGACGAACTATCACGTCGTGGCGGGAGCCGACCGAGTGGAGCTTGTGTTTGATGGTGGTGATCGGAGGGTGCCGGCAACGATTCTCGGTCGATCGATGTGCCATGACCTCGCAGTCGTTCAAGCCGACGGAGACGGGTACGAGTTCGTCGAGTGGTCGCCTGATCCGATCCGGCTGGAGCAGCCGGTGCGCTCGATTGGTTTCCCATTGGGAACCGACACGATCACTGTCCAGCCTGGAAACATCGCCAAAGAACGGGCGGACGAGGTCCCCTTCGCCCCGCTGCTCTCGCTGTTCGAGCATTCGGCGGAGGTCAACCCCGGCAACTCGGGCGGTCCGGTGGTGAACGCGATGGGTGAAGTCGTCGGGGTCACCAACGCCGTGAGCACTCAAGGGTTCAGTGCCCAGGAACTTGCGATTTCAGGATTGGAGGCGGTCGAGGTCGTCGCCACCCTCATGGCCGGTGACGTCATCCACCCCGGTTTCTGGGCACTGGAAACTGGCAACATCTCAGAACGCTATTCCGGTTTCCTGAACCTCACCGTGGACCGCGTCGACGGTGGGAGCGCCGCGGAGCGCAGTGGCATCTTGCCCGGCGACGACGTTGTGATGTTTGGCGGCGTGCGAGACGCTCTGGGTGGTCTCGAATTCGGTGCTTTCTGTGAAGAGCTGGCGGCTGGTGGCGTGAGGCAGGATGTCGTGGTGCACCGTTGGCAGGAGAGCGTTCACTTTGCGGGGCGCCTCGGCGAACCGCTTGTAGACATTTCAGGGTTCCTCGTCGCTCAAGATCCGACCGACTCGCTGTTCACTGAAGTGTCCAACGACTGGAGCGACATCAGGCAGATCGCACCGTCGGACGGCAACGACTGGAACGGCTTCCGGGCTGCTCCTGACGTCGACTCGTTCTTGAACGACTTCGGGCGCAGTCCCGGAACCCGAGTGCTCTATTCAGAGCAGTTGGCGTCCACGGCCTCCACAGAGCTCTATCTCGATTCGGTGCGATACCCACAATGCGACGCCGGACAAACCTTGGCGGTATCGACGATCGGATTCGATGGACACTTCCGCGAGTGGACGAACTGCTTCAGTGAACCGTTCACCATTCGCAGCTACGCGTTCGATACGTTCGACGGTGTTCGCATCCTGGTCCTGACTGCGGCGAGCGACGTCGAGATCGACTGGGCCAACGCTCTCGTGCTCGACTCTTTGGACTACGCGCCGCCACTGGTCGAAGAGGGAGACGAGTAGTGGGCAATCCCTAGGATCGCTCGATGAATTCTCGACGCCGCCTGGTACGGCTCATATTTCTCTCGGTCCTGGTGGTGACCGCTTCAACGCAGCCTGTCTTCCTCCTCGGTGCGGGCTTTCTCACCATCTCGGATGACCTCGGGTTTGGCGCCACTGGCCTTGGCGTATTGACCGCCGCCTTCTTCTTGACCGCAGGCGTAGCGAGTGCGCCGATGGGACGACTCGTGCAGCGCATCGGTTGGCGTCGAGCGATCTACATCAACATGGCCGGCGCAGGAACCATGTTGTTCCTGATCGGGTCCATGGCCAACAACCTGTGGGTTTTCGGCTTGTTACTTGTGGTTGCCGGCGTCGTGTACGGGTTTGCCAATCCGGCAGTGAACCAAGCGCTCGCCGACCACGTCGACCCGCAACACCGGGCCTTGGTCTTCGGCCTCAAGCACGCCGGCATTCCTGCCTCGACGCTGCTGGCCGGTCTTGCCGTGCCACTGGTGATCGTTGACGTCGGTTGGCGCCCGGCCTACTTCATCGCAATCTCGTTGGTCGTCGTCGTTCTCCTGTTGGTGCCCCGTGACTTGAAACAACAGGTGACGCCGGTGCATTCGTCAGACACGAGGCGGGCGGTGGCTCCCATGCAAACTCGGCTGCTGTTGACCCTCGGGCTGGGGGCTTCCTTGGCAACCTGGGCAGCAGTGGCGCTCGGGTCGTACATGGTGGCGGCAGCGGTGGATGCCGGCTTCTCGGAGAAGGCGGGCGGGGTGCTTCTGTTCATCGGCTCTGCCTTCAGTCTCTCGGCGAGGGCGACGGCGGGCTACATCACCGACCGGTTCGGCGGGAGGGGATTTGGCGGGATCTCGTTGCTCGCCGGCATTGGTGCTCTCGTCTTTGTTCTCATGGCGTTGTCGACAGGTTGGACCTTTGCCCTGCTTGTTCCGATTGCCTTCGCCACCGGATGGGGCTGGCCAGGTCTCATGACCTTCACCGTGGTCAATGCCAACACGTCTTCGGCGGCCGCTTCGTCGTCGATCACCCAGGCCGGGGTGTTCCTCGGAGCAGGCGGCGGCCCGGTAGTCGTTGGGTGGCTCGTCGACACGTGGTCGTTCAGCGTTGCGTTTGTCGTAGTCGGCGTCATGCTGGCCGCGGCATCGCTAGTGGTCGGGTGGGTCGGACGGCAGGCGAGATCAGTGGCGATCATCTGACCCAGCCACCGATGTTCGGTGCCTGCGAGAGGTTCTTACACTCTGCGGATGCCCGTCGACGTCGATCTCGAAGAATTCGAAGCCTTGGTTTCCGAGGCGATCGACCTGATCCCCGACGAGCTGGCGAAACACATGGACAACGTCGCCGTTGTAGTCCAGGACTGGCCGACCACCGCTCAACAGCAACCACACAAAGGGATGCTGCTCGGGTTGTACGAAGGCATCAGCCTCACCAACCGCAGCCCCATGTCGTACTCGGCCGTCATGCCTGACCGAATCACGATCTTCAAGGGTCCCCATCTCCGCATAACGGGTTCGATCGAGGCATTGCGCAAGCGGATTGCCGTGACCGTTGTGCACGAGATCGGTCACCACTTCGGAATCTCAGATGACCGACTCCACGAACTCGGCTGGTCCTGAGGGCGTTGCTTCGGTGTCAGTGCCCCTGACCCCGAGCCGAGTTCACGGCGATCTGGATTTCGGTGAACCCTTCGAGCATCGAGGAATAGAGCGGCATTCGTGCGGGAGCGCAGCACCCCACCTGAAGTCTGCCGAGCTGGCTGCCGGCAGCTTCGAGCTTGGAAAGTGCTCGATCAGCCTCATCGATGCCGGCGCCAAGATGGGTGCGAGTCTCTCGCAGGGTCTCCGCCAGTCGGGCCATCTGCGGGCTGCGACCCGGATCGCAGCACATCTTGTCCAGGCGGACGAGCGTCGCGTCGCATTTGTCCAGTGTGGCAAGCGCAGTACTCATCGGGTCGGGGTTGCTCATGCGTCACGAACCAATGGCGCAACGACGGTGCCGAGGAGTTCGATCGAACGCAACACCTGCTCGTGCGGCATCGTCCCGACGCTGGTGTGCAACATGAATCGTTCGATGCCCAACACGTCACGCCAGCGGAGGATCTTGTCAGCCACCTGCTGCGGCGTGCCGAGGACCAACGAGCCCCCAGGGCCGATCATTGCGTCGTACTGATTCCGGGTCATGGGAGGCCATCCCCGTTCCTGGCCGATTCTGCTCATCGCAACGGCGTAGGACGGATAGAACTCGTCAGCTGCCCGAGAGGCGTCGTCTGCGATGTACCCGTGCGCATGGACACCCAGTGGAACGGTCGAAGGATCGTGGCCGGCCTGTGACAGCGCTCTCACGTGGAGGTCGGCGAGGACGGAGAATCTGGCTGGGTCGCCACCGATGATCGCCAGTGCCACTGGGAGTCCGTTGACGCCGGCCCGGATCATCGACTGTGGGTTGCCCCCGACGCCAACCCAGACGGGCAGCGGATTCTGGAGAGGTCGCGGGTACACGCCTTGTTGGTCGAGGGGAGAACGAAACTTGCCGGACCAGGTGACGAGTTCGTTGTCTCGGATCGCCAGCAGCAAGTCCAGCTTTTCTGCGAACAACTCGTCATAGTTCTCGAGGTCGTAGCCGAACAGTGGGAACGACTCGATGAAGGAACCTCGACCGACCAGCAATTCGGCCCGACCGTTCGAGATCAAGTCCAACGTTGCGAAGCGTTGAAACACACGGACCGGATCGTCGGTGGAGAGAATGGTGACGGCAGGGGACAGACGGATGCGTGAGGTGCGTGCCGCGGCTGCCGCCAACACGACTGCGGGCGCGGATACGGCGAAGTCGGGCCGGTGGTGCTCGCCGATTCCATAGACGTCCAAGCCGACGGCTTCGGCCAACTCGACTTCTGCGAGAACCTGATGTAGCCGTTCACCGTGGCTGATGGTCTCGCCCGACTCAGGGTCAGGGATCGTTTCGGCGAATGTCGTGATTCCTAGTTCCATCGGCGTGATTATCGCTGGTCCGTGACGCACGAAGTCACTCCGGACCGGTTGGTCTCACTCGGCTGGCGGAACGACCGTCACTGGAAACTCGGCGAGACTCACGACTTTCGTGGTGATGCTTCCCGCGGTGAGTCGACCCACACCGGATCGCCCGTGGGTGGACATGACGATCATCCCGTCCGGAGCAGCGAACTCGACGATGGCCGCGGCAGGATCCGGCCGATGCAACACCTCGAACTGAACGTCGGTCTTCGTCGAACGGCCAAGATGTCGAGCCAGGTTGCGCACGTAGCCGGACTCGGCCGCTCCAAACTCGACGCCCATCGTCCGCATGGCTCTGGCTTCGTCCACCGCGTACGCCACAGTGACTATCCACAACGGCGCACCGAACGCCCGAGCAACGTCGATGGCCGGACCGAGGGCCGCTTCCGACAACGGTGAGCCATCCACCGGAGCAACAACCTTCTTCGGCCCCGCGCCCATTTGCAGTTTCGCCTTTGGCCCGATCACAACCAGTGGCTCGGCGCTCTCACGAATCACTGCTTCGGCGATCGAGCCGAAATGCCCACCATGCGGCTTGAGCGTTGCTGCAGTCGTCATGACGATGGTGTTGCGACTCGCTGCATCGGCGAGAACGTCGCTCACGTCGTTGCCGCTTTCGACCGAAATCTCCATGTCGAAAGCGGGATACATGCCGGCGAGCTTCTCGAGTTGGCGGATGGCCAGGTCTCTGTCGCGTTCGTCGGCGACACTGAACAGGCGGACTTGCTGACCCGTGACGTCGCCGATCATTGCGGCTGCCTCCACTGCCCGAGCGTCATCGACGCCTGGCGCGATCGGCACGATCAACGGCAATTCACCGAACATCACGAACCTCCTGTGTCATCGGTTGACTCGAATCTATGGCGGAGAGGACCGCGCCAACAGGGCCGAACGTCACCAGCCGGCAGGTCGAGTGGCGTCAGCGGGTCCTTCTTGGTCTGCGCGATCTACGCTGAGTCCAGATACGAGGAGAGGTGATGGAGCGTCGATTCCCCAAGTGGAGTGAGATCAAGCCCCTGGTGAAGATGCGAGCACCCGGCATCGGTCCAGAAGCTCGACTCGCTTCCGCGGCTTCGGTCTGGGATCTGCGGGACATCGCTCGTAAGCGCACGCCACGAGCGCCGTTCGACTACACCGATGGCGCAGCAGACGAGGAGATTTCGATACGGCGATCACGCGAAGCGTATCGGAGAGTCGAGTGGAAGCCTCGAGTACTGCGTGACGTGTCGGTTGTCGACATGTCGACAACGCTGCTCGGAGTGCCTTCGGCGATGCCGGTCGCGTTCGCGCCGACAGGCTTCACCCGAATGATGCAACACGAGGGGGAATGGGCTGTCGGTCGTGCCGCAGAGCGCGCTGGAATCACCATGGCGCTTTCGACCCTGGGTACAGCTTCCCCCGAGGACCTGGCAACGGCCGCTCCCGACCTGAATCGATGGTTTCAGCTCTACCTGTTCAAGGATCGGGGGTTCAGTGCCGAGCTGCTGCACCGAGCGAAGGCCAACGGATTCTCCGCGGTGATCCTCACGGTGGACACCGCCATCGCCGGCCTGCGTCAGCGCGATGTCCGCAACGGTCTGACCGTGCCGCCTTCGCTGACCGTGAAGACACTGTTCGACATGGGCCGTCATCCCTCGTGGTGGTTCAATCTCCTCACCACAGAGCCGCTCGAATTCGGTTCCTTTCGTCACTCGGATGGGACCGTCGCCGAACTCATCGCGCACGCATTCGAGCCAACGCTCAATTGGGCGGACATCGATTGGCTGCGCGAACACTGGATTGGCCCGCTGGTGATCAAAGGAATTCAGGGTGTCGAAGACGCCAAATTGGCTGTCGATCACGGAGCCGACGCGGTGATCGTTTCGAATCACGGGGGGCGGCAACTCGATCGCGCTCCGACGACGTTCGAACTCCTCCCTGACGTGGTTGACGCCGTCGGGGACCGCATCGAGGTCTACGTCGACGGCGGGATCATGGACGGCGCAGACGTCGTTGCCGCTGTTGCGCAAGGGGCACAAGCTGCATTTGTTGGCAGGGCATTCTTGTATGGACTGATGGCGGGCGGCGAACACGGCGTCGATCGCGTCCTCGAGTTACTCGGCGCAGGGATCGAGCGAACGTTGCAGCTTCTCGGTGTGACCTCCCTCGCAGACCTCGATCGCACGCACTTTGCGATTCGTGACCGGATGTAGGTCGGCACGCGCCGGGTTTGCGATTTCCCGTCGACGGGTAGTGAGTCCTCCGACGACTATCTGCGTGAGGAATGGCGATGTACCCCTTTGTTCTGGCTCAAACTCAAGGCCCGCTCGACAACCCGACCGGCGAGATCGCGGATGCAACGAAGAATCTCATCGAGAGCCTGCTGCAGGCTCTCCCTCGAGTCGGAATCGCGGTCGCGATCGTCATCATCGGGTACCTCGTATCTCGTCTCACCCGTTGGGGCCTCAACAAGGTCTTCAGTCGCAATCAGACGCCGAGTTTCGCTCGGGTCATGAGCAAACTCGCCGGCTGGACGGTGCTGGGTGTAGCGGTGCTGATGGCACTGACGGCGGTGTTCCCTTCGGTCAAGCCGGTCGACCTCCTTGCCGGCCTCGGCTTTTTCTCGGTGGCTGTGGGTTTCGCTTTTCAGGACATCTTGGAGAACACGTTGTCGGGTGTCCTGCTCTTGTTCCGTCAACCGTTCCAGTCTGGTGACCAGATCATGGTCCAAGATGAGGCGGGAACCGTGGAAGCCATCACGATCCGTGAAACCCGCCTCAAGACGTTCGACGGGAAGCTCGTCGTCATCCCGAATCGGGACGTCTACAAGAACGCCATCATTGTTCAGACCCACTACGACCAGCGTCGTTTGTCATTCATGGTTGGAGCTGCGTACGAGAACGACGCTGCGGAGGCTTGTGGAGTCGTGGTCAACACGTTGCGGTCAGTTGAGGGCGTAGCTGAGGATCCTGCTCCCGAAGCGCTCATCTCGCAGCTCGGCGTTTCTACGGTCGACATCGAGGCTCGCTTCTGGGCCGACCCGAGGCAGCACGAAGCGAGAGTGCTCACCGATAGAGCGATCAAAGCCGTCAAAGTGGCACTCGAGGAGGCAGGCATCGAGATGCCAGCCGACATCGTTGCCCTGCAAGCCACGCCGAGCTTCCGCGCCGCTATCCAAGGCGATTCGGACGTCACGCCCGGCGGGGGTCTGAAGACCGCCTGACCTGGAGGCCATCACTCCGGGTGGGGGTGCAGCGGTTCCGGGAGGAACACCGCACCAGGACCTCGTGACGACACCACATCTCGAGGGTTGCTCAGTCTGCACCGTTGCAGACTGAGGCAGCCGCAACCGATGCATCCGTCGAGGCCATCTCTGAGCTTCTCCAACGCCACGATCTCTGCGTCGAGCCGCTGACGCCAGGATCGTGAGATCTTCGTCCAGTCCGCCTTTGTCGGGTTTCTCCCTGAGGGGAGGAGCGAGAGCGCTTCGCGGATCTCGTCCAACGTGAGTCCGATGTGGCGTGCTGCCGCGATGAAGGCGAGTCTTCGGAGCTCATGTCGCTCGTAGCGACGCTGTCCGCCAGGAGATCGAGTGGCCCCGATCAGCCCCTCGCGCTCGTAGTACCGCAGAGCCGAAGCGGCGAAGCCGCTGCGTTCCGCCACCTCGCTGATGGTGAGTAGATCTTCCATGTCAGAAATTATCCCTTGACTTGAAGTCAACTTCAAGTTGTACGTTGCGATCAAACGCACAGATGAAGGAGCTGGACATGCCAAGCGCACTCATAACAGGGGGGACTAGGGGTCTCGGCAGGGCACTCGCCACCGCGCTCGCCAAGCGGAACTGGAGGGTCGTTGTCGACGGAAGAAGCCAGGCGGCGATCAAGACGCTCGTGGCAGAGATGGACGGCGAGATCGTTGGCGTCGTTGGTGACGTCACCGACCCCTTTCACCGCATTGCGCTGGTCGAGGCTGTCGGTGCCCGGCTCGATCTGTTGGTCAACAACGCCAGTGAACTCGGTCCCAGCCCGCTGCTGCCGCTGCACCAAATCCCGAGCGACGCTGTGACCCGAATATTCGAAGTCAACGTCCACGCCCCGCTTGCGCTCATCCAAGCGCTGCTGCCGAGTCTGGCGAAGGCTTCTGGCGTCGTGGTCAACCTCAGTTCCGACGCAGCAGTCGAGGCGTACGACGGATGGGGTGCATACGGAGCATCCAAGGCGGCGCTCGATCAATTGAGTGCGGTGCTCGCCGTTGAGAACCCAACGCTGTCGACCTACGCCTTCGATCCCGGCGACATGCGGACCGACATGCATCAAGCGGCATTCCCGGGCGAAGACATCTCCGATCGGCCGCTGCCAGAGACGGTTGTCCCCGCCCTCCTGCGACTCGTCGAGAGTCGGCCCGCGAGCGGCCGAATTCGAGCGACCGATCTGCTCGCGGAGGTGAACTGATGGGGGTGGCCACACCGTTTCGCTTCGATCTGGCGCCCGACCGCGTCGCCTCGATGCCTCCGGAGGCACGCGGCCTGCGCCGAGACCAAGTCAGACTCCTTGTTGCCAGCCCGGGGAACGTAGTCCACACCCAGTTCGCCCAGCTTGCCGATCATCTGGTTGCAGGGGACCTGCTGGTGGTCAATACCTCGCCGACGATGCCTGCGGCGGTCGACGGATTCGTACGTGGCCGAGCGGTGTCGGTTCACTTCTCGTCGAGGACTGCACGATGGAACTGGACTATCGAGGTGAGGCAACGCGACAACTCGGGACCCGTGCTCGATCTCCACCGGGGTGACGTCGTCGAAGTCGAGTGTGGTGCGATCGCGCTGCTCGAGCCCGCTGCTCCGGCCGGCACCGAGGGCGTGCGGTTGTGGAGGTCACAGGTTGCGGTGAAAGGTGGGGTCCGTCGCTATTTGGCTCGACATGGCAGGCCGATTCGCTACGGCTACGTTCCCGACCCGTGGCCTCTGTCGGCATACCAGACCGTGTTCGCGGACGACTCGATCTGGCCGGGCAGTGCGGAGATGGCAAGCGCGGCCAGACCCTTTTCGGTCTCGCTCGTTGACCATCTGCGCGCGGCGGGTGTTGGGATCGAGCCGATCGCGTTGCATGCAGGCGTGTCGTCGCTCGAGGCCCATGAGCCTCCGCCGGCCGAGCCGTTCGAAGTCCCAAGGAACACCGCTGCAGCAGTCAACCGGACCAAACGCAGCGGCCGGCGAGTGATCGCCGTTGGCACCACGGTGACGAGAGCGCTCGAATCCGTCGCTGATGACGACGGGTTCGTGAGCTTCCGCGCTGGATGGACCGATCTCGTCCTCGGACCGGATCGTCCCGGGCGAGTTGTGGACGGCATCATCACTGGATGGCATCCTCCCGAGGCTTCGCACCTCGAGCTGCTCGAAGCAGTTGCAGGGCGTGATCTGGTGACGGCTGCCTATGAGGCCGCGGTTGGCGGCGACTATCTCTGGCACGAGTTCGGGGATTCGTGCTTACTGCTCCCCTGACGCCTGTGGGATGCGTCGGGTGGCGACCAATCAGCGACTTCAACCGACGATGTACGTCCCTGTTCCCACCGCCAGGAGCTTGTCATCCTCGTCGTGTAATTCCATTCGGGTCACGGCGACGGTCATCCCGACGCGCATCGTTCTCGCGACGGCCATGAACGTCTTGCCGATTGCTGGCCGCAGGTAGTCGACGCGCAAGTCGATGGTGCCGATTCGAGTCGCCACAGCTAGGCGCCCCTCGTCGTCCAACTCTGGACGGGACATGGCGCCGGCGATGGCTGCCATGCCACCGACGGCGTCGAGCACTGCGGAGATCACGCCACCGTGGAGTATCCCCTTGGAGGTGTTGCCAACAAGGTCAGGCCGCATGTCGAATTCGACGCGAGATGCCTCCGAATCGATGCCGACCACGCGCAGTCCAAGGAGTCGGTTGAAGGGAATGACCTCTTCGAAATAGGCCCGGATCGTCTCAACGACATTGGGAGGTAGCGGCGTCGGGTTCATCATCGGGCGACTCTACCGGCAGGTGGGTCAGCTCCCGGCGAGAATGCGCCGATGACCACACTCGCAGTTCCGGCCGGCCCTGACGACATCACCTCGAGTTGGGTTGGCAACGTCTTGGGTCGAGCAGTCCGCATCGGACCGGTGAAGCGGATTGGCGAGGACTACGGATTCGCCTCCGAGCTGTACGCCGTTGAGGCGTCGAACGGTGTCGTCGAGCGGCTGATCGTCAAGTTGTGGGACACCGCCTCGAGAGCCGCAATGCGCGAGCTGCGGTTCTTCGAGGAGCTCGCAGATGACTGTCCGATTTCGATACCTGTGTTTCGCTCGGGTGGGGTAGATCTCGACAACGGTCGCGCGTTCCTGCTCGTGGACGAGCTGCGCGACGTACGGCAAGGCGACGTCTCGAAGCTCGAATCCAGAGGCTCGCTGATGCGCCTCGCTCGAGACCTGGCTCGCCTCCATTCCCGATGGTGGGCGTCGAGTGAACTGGCTGAACGGTCGTGGCTCATCGACATGAGGTCCTCGGAGCGAGCCGAAGATTGGTTCGCGAGCCGTTCCGCGATGTTTCTCGAGCGATTCGGGGCGCTCTCAGACCCGGCCGCCAACGCGGTGTTCGCGAACGCAATACGAGCTCACGCGTTGGCCAATGATGTCCTGCGCTCCGCACCTCCGACATTGCTGCACGGCGACCATCACCTGGACAACATCATGTTTCGCACCGACGGCACTCCAGTGTTTCTCGACTGGGCGGGTGTCGGACGCGGACCCGGTGTCCTCGACGTCGTGAACCTGGCGTTCCGCATGGGTCACGTCGGCGACACACAACCAGCGCTCGACGCCTACTTCGTCACGCTGCAGGCTTCGGGTGTCCGAATCGACAAGGACGCATGGCTCGCCACCGTCAGCGCAGCCTTGCTCCGCCAGTTCATCACCTGGACGCTCGGCATGGCGGCCGTCCACATGCCGACGGAACGAGGCGCTGCCCTGGTGCTCCCAAGCATCGCCCAAGCCGAAGCAGCGATCGCCAACTGGTACGAGAGTCATCCAGGCCCGATCGACGAGGTGATCGGTTCCTGAGAGCGCAGACAGGAATCCACTCAGCCCGATCGTCTCGTCCGCCGACGGGGGAGGAAAGGAACATCTGTCCCCCGGCGAGAGAAGCGAGAATCTTTGTCCCCCTCGCGAGCACAGCGAGCGTTTCTCTGTCCCCCTCGCGAGCGCCAGCGAGTGTTGGGGGACGTAGAAGACAGCGCCGGAGCGTTAGCGGAGGCACCTTCTTGCGGAGCGTTCAGAGGCCGAACAGGACTCAGATCGCAAAGCGCCTCTCAGCCCTAGGCCGCAGGGGGGCATCACCGTACGAAGAGCGTTCCCGGTCGTCGCGTCAAACCCGCCGTCGCGGCCGACCTTCACCCGTGGTGCCCCCTCCTAGCCTCCCCCAGTCGTCTCCTTCGTCGACGGGGAGGAAACTCTGTCCCCCCTCGCGAGCGCAGCGAGTGTTGGCGGCATCTCGCACGGGTACGTGCTGATCGACGTTCGCTATCGTCGGTTTGCCAGCCCCTATCTCATGGAGGATTGCTTTGGCCGAGTTCTTCACCGATGTCACCTCTCCCGTCGAGTTCGAGGGACTCGGGTCGGAGAATCCGTTTGCGTACAAGGTGTACGACCGTGATCGGATGGTGCTCGGCAAGCGGATGGAAGATCACTTGCGGATCGCCGTTTGCTACTGGCATTCGTTCAACTGGCACGGGTCCGACGTGTTCGGAGCGGGAACCTTCGATCGGCCGTGGCTGGAGCCCGGGGTTGACCCGCTGAGTGCTGCACGACAGAAGATGGACGCCGCGTTCGAGTTCTTCACCAAGCTCGGTGTTCCGTATTTCTGCTTCCACGACGTCGACATCGCCCCACCCGGCGCAACGTTCGCAGAGTCTGCCCGCAATCTCGAAACGATGGTCGGCGAAGCCGAAAAGAGGATGGCCGAAACCGGTGTGAAGCTGCTCTGGGGGACCGCCAACCTGTTCTCTCATCCTCGCTACGCCGCCGGCGCCTCGACGAACCCGGACCCGGAAGTCTTCGCCTACGCCGCAGCGCAGCTGAAACACGCGATGGACGCAACGCATCGACTCGGTGGCGAGAACTATGTGTTGTGGGGTGGGCGTGAAGGCTACGAGACGTTGCTCAACACCGACCTCAAGCGTGAAGCCGAGCAGATGGCTCGCTTTCTCACGATGGTCGTGGAGTACAAGCGATCGATCGGATTCGCCGGGACACTGCTCATCGAGCCGAAACCGCAGGAGCCGACCAAGCACCAATACGACTACGACTCGCAGTCGGTCCACGGGTTCCTCGAACGCTACGACCTCGCTGACGAATACAAGGTCAACATCGAAGTGAACCACGCCACCCTCGCCGGCCACTCCTTTCACCATGAAGTGGCATACGCCATCGACAACGACCTCTTTGGATCCATCGATGCCAATCGCGGCGATCCACAAAACGGATGGGACACCGATCAGTTCCCCAACTCGGTCGAGGAGTTGTCGCTGGCGGTCCATGAGATCCTCAGGGGTGGCGGATTCACGACCGGCGGCTTCAACTTCGACACGAAGCTGCGTCGCCAGTCGATGGACCGCAGCGATCTTTTCCACGGGCACATCGGCGGGATAGACACACTGGCCCAATCGCTACTCGTCGCTGCAGACATGATCGAGCGAGAAACGCTCACGGCACCTCGGGCTGAGCGGTATGCGGGATGGGACAGTGCGCTGGGGTCGTCGATCGTGTCTGGCAACGAGTCGCTCCCTTCGCTCGAAGCCAAAGCGATGGCGGGCGAGGTCGATCCCGAACCGGTTTCGGGCCAACAGGAGCACCTCGAGAATGTGGTGAACCAGGTCTTGTGGCGACAACGGTCGTGACGCCGCGACGTCCCACCACCTGCGGCACCGCTAGATTTCCAAAGTCAGACCACCCGGAGGGCAGATGACCGACGACGTTGTGCACCCGACCTACCAGTCCGGATTCGGCAACGAGTTCGCCTCCGAGGCCATGGCGGGTGCCCTTCCAGTGGGTCAGAACAATCCGCAGAAGCCGCCGCTCGGCCTGTACACAGAACAGCTTTCCGGGACTGCGTTCACCGTGCCGAACCATCGAAATCGGCGTACCTGGTTCTACCGCATTCGCCCTTCTGTGCGCCACGCGTGGCGTTTCACCGAGGGCGATCCGCACCTGATCCGCACGGCACCGTGCCGCGAAGACAACCCGCCCATCGGGCAGCTTCGTTGGGATCCTCCGCCGTTCCCAGACGGGCCAACCACTTTCGTCACCGGCATGCGGACGATGGCGACCAACGGCGATGCCCACACTCAGACCGGTATGGCGGCGCACATCTACATGGCCACCGAGTCCATGACCGACACGTACTTCTACAACGCAGACGGCGAGATGTTGGTCGTCCCGCAAGACGGTCGACTGCGGTTCGTAACCGAATGTGGTGTGCTCATCGTCGAACCAGGGGAGATCGCCGTCATGCCTCGTGGCATGGTCTACCGAGTCGAATTGGTCGATGCAACGGCGCGGGGGTACGTGTGCGAGAACTATGGAACCTATCTGGAGTTGCCCGATCGCGGGCCGATCGGTGCGAACGGTCTCGCCAACCCACGGGATTTTCTGTACCCGGTGGCGGCGTACGAGGACTTCGAGGCGGCGGGCGAGCTGTCGGTGAAGTTCGATGGCCGCATGTTCTCCGTGGAAACCGATTATTCGCCACTAGATGTTGTCGGTTGGCATGGAAACCACGTTCCCTACAAGTACGACCTGCGGCGATTCAACGTGATGGGTTCGATCAGTTTCGACCATCCCGATCCGTCGATTTTCACCGTCCTCACCTCGCCGTCACCCGACGTCGGCGTCGCCAACTTGGACTTCGTGGTGTTCACCGACCGCTGGTTGGTCGGGGAGCACACTTTCCGGCCACCGTGGTATCACAAGAACATCATGAGCGAGTTCATGGGCATCCTCTACGGCGTGTATGACGCCAAGGAGGAGGGCTTTTCGCCAGGTGGGATGAGCCTGCACAACATGTATTTCGCGCATGGCCCCGATCACGATGCGTGGTTGAAAGCGACGACATCAGATCTCGAGCCAGAGAAGCTGTCCGACACGATGTCGTTCATGTTCGAGACTCGTTACCCCCTGATCCCGACCGCGTACGCCGGCTCGATTCCTGCGCTGCAAGACGACTACCCGAGTGTCTGGCACAGCCTGGAACGGCACTTCGAGGGCTGAGTCGACCGATTGGTTCAGACGCGACTGAACGCCCTGGGGTCAGGGCGTTCAGTCTGATGAGAGGCGTTGGGTCGGCTAGCTGATCTCGTCCACGAGCGACTCGAAGGCCGTGCGGAATGTTTGCCATGCCGTCGTCAATTCGTCGCCGGCTTCGTCACCTAGTTCGTCCAGGTTGTCCTCGAAGGTGTCGAGCTCATCTTCGAACTCGTCCTCGAGGTCGGTCGAACCGGCTGCTACTGCAGCGACGACTTCGTCGACGTTCGTCTCGACTGCGGCCCAAGCATCGCTCAGGTTGTCCGCAACCGTGCTGTTGCTCACCTTGTCCTCGAGGTCGGCGGCCGCCTCCTGCACCTCGGTGACGAGGGCCGTGACGGTGTCCTCCGCTTCGCCCGAGAGCGTCGTGACGCTGCCCGAACTGTCGCACGCCGTGAAGACGAGCACAGTGGCGAGGATCGCTGCTGAAGTTTTGAGTAGCTGCATGAAATGCTCCCTTCAAGTGGTCAATCAGATGAGGACCGCCATGGCGGTCCTGTTGTAGGTTTGGACGTACCCAGCTCGAGATATCTGAAACCCTGTTGTGCAACCCGAAGGAGAAATTCGATGGAGGAATTGGGCGACCGTCCCAGCTTGGAGTCTCTTCGACGGGCAGCGGACGGGACGTCGCGCGCGGCTGTAGCTGAGCACTACGGGTTCAGTAGTTGGTCGGCGCTCATGGCGGAGGCAGGTCGTCGACTGGTGGCCACGGAAGACTTGCATCAATGGTTCGGTGCGCAGCTCAACAATGAGGTCTGGCGAGCCATCGATGCCGCAGCTGTCAGTCCGGGCAGCGACTCAGACGACAAAGACGAGCTCGTGTACGCAGCATTCGCCTCGGCCCATCACTGGCGGCAGATCGGCACAAGAGCCAATCAGGCACGGGCGGAGCATCTGATCTCGAGAGTTGCGACGATCGTAGGGCTGCCGGACTTGGCGCTGCGGCACGCCACCCGTTGCCTGGAACTCGTCGAAGCCCATGCAGGCGAGATGGAGGACTGGGATCTCGGTTTTGCGCTGGAGGCGCTGGCGAGAGCGCAGATGGCTTGCGGTCGGGTCGACGAAGCGCACGAGACGTTGCAGCGCGCAAGGGCGGCTACGGCAGCGATCGTGGATTCTGGCGACCGAGAGATAGTCGAGGGTGAGCTTGCTCGCGAGCCATGGTTCGGTATGACGTGAGCCGAGCTGCTTGAAACACAGATGAGCCCCGCATGACGCGGGGCTCATCTCTCGGATGTGTGATGCTCTCAGGCGTGGCCGGAGCTGAGCCACCCGGAGGCGGACCAAGAGCTACCGGACCAGCTGCTGCCGCTCCAGCTCGAACCTGACCAACTCGATCCTGTCCAGACGTTTGCGCTCCAGGAGCTACCGGACCATGAGGATCCGCTCCACGAGGATCCGCTCCACGATGACCCGCTCCAAGAGCTACCGGCCCAGGAGGATCCGCTCCAGCTGCTGCCGCTCCACGAGGACCCGGTCCAGGTGTTGCCGAAGATGTCTTGCTCGCCGATGAGTAGGACGCCGTCCATCGTGACATGCATCGAGCCTCTCGCTCCTTCAAGGGAGCCGAGACCTGTGCTCGAGGCGAATGTCTGAGTCGCGAAAAGCGGCGTCGGCGCGGTCACTACGTCGGTGAGATTGATCAAACCAGCGCCTTGGCACAGCGTAGAGACGCCTGACATTGGGACCGCCGAGTCCGTGAGTAGGGCCTTGACCTGATCTGGCGTGAGGTCGGGCCGTTGGCTCAGCAGCAGCGCCGCTGCGCCCGACACAAAGGCCGCTGCCTGTGAGGTGCCTGAACCGACAAAGAGCTGATCGCTGACGCGAGCTGTCGGGAAGTCGACGTCTGCCGCGCTGCCTGGGGCACGCAAGCTGATGATCGACTGTCCCGGAGCCAGGATGTCAACGTGGCGAGCCGTGGTTCCGCAGTTCGAGAAGTCAGAGAAGGAGTCGTCCGCTGTCCGAGCCGAACCGTTGGGGTCGGCGGATCCGACGGCGATGACGAACGGGTTCAGTGCTGGGTTGCGAAGCACTGCACTGTTGCCGTCGTTTCCGGCCGCGACGACCACGACGACGCCGTGCTCCCACGCCACCTCAGCGGCGTGTGCCAGCGGATCGAGCAGGTAGGACTGTGTTGCATCGGTACCGAAGGAAAGGTTGAGCACCCTGATGTTCAAGCCGTCGGTATTGCGATGCTCGACGACCCAGTCGATTGCTGCGATTACCTGCGAAACATCCGTGTTACCGCCGGCGTCGGCCACTTTGACCGAAACGATGCGGGACATCGGCGCAACGCCGACAAATCCACGCTTTGTGCTCTGGCTCGAGAGGTACTGACTGCTCAAGTCGTTGCCCGCAATGATCCCGGCCATGTGCGTACCGTGACCATACGTGTCGAGGTTCGCCAAGGTCGGTGACTGAGACTCGAAAGAGAGGTCGGGGCCGTAGACGATCTTGTCCTCGAATCTGAGACCCTCAACCGGCAGCACGCCCGAGTCGATGAGGGCGATGTCAATCCCTTCACCGGTGTAGCCCGCGTTCCAAAAGCGATCAGCGTCGAGAACCTTGCCGACCACCGTTCCGACGTCGTTGCGCAGATGCCCGGGAGAGGTGTCCCAGCCGAGCAATTGAACCGACGAGTTTGGGGTGAGCGATACGACAACGTCGAGAGCGGTCAGACTTGCGAAGTCATCAAACGAAACCGTGGCCTCGAATGAGTTGATTATGTCGAGGTTCTGGCCGACTGTTCCTCCAGCGGCCTCGACAGCCGCTTGCGCTGCCGTGACCTCGCCGGCGGCGGCCTCCACGATGACCGATATCGGACTCTCGGAGGCGTTGGCCATGCCTGGAATGGCGATGAGCGTGAGTGCAACCATGAAGGCGACCACGGTCGCCACGCGACGTCCACCGTCCCAGCTGAGTCCCATGGGCATGAATCCGAATTGTTCCGATGTGTTCACGAAGCGACCTTTGTTGATGATTGGAGTGCATCGTCGGCTTTGTCCGAAACCTTGGGAGTGGTTGAGGCGGATGCTCGTCGCACTAGTTACTGGAATCGTCCGATGTGGCAGCGTTCGATTATCTGCTCGAACAGTTCTAAATATTGTACAAGTGTTATTGATACCGTAAAGTATCGCCAAACACGATATGGTGACAAGTCAGGCACAAGCAATCACAGACGGGGAATGAGCGCGATGGCGTACCAGTTTTCGAGCGACACGCTTCGAGACGAGGCACGACACCTCCGAGACGTCGCCGGAGAGACGACGTATGTGCGATCTCGTGCGTTGTACCTCTTGGGGGTCGTCGGGCGGTACTCGGGTTCGCTCGATGGCCTTTGGCCTGTAGCTCCGGAAGCGGACGCCCGAGCCGCTGATCTCGAAGCGAGGGCGCAGTTCCTCGACGACTATCAGCTTGGTTTGGCGACTTTTGCGCAGCCGTCCGGGGTTGGAGGGGCCGCGGCTGGCCGTCTGCTTTCTCCGACGCAGATGGCCGAGGCCATGGCCGAATTGCAGCTCCGGATCGACACCTGGAGCGGAGGCGACAACCATCCGCTGCTCGATGAGATGGTTCGCGATCTGAATCAGCTTCAACGAGATCTCGGAGTGTCGCCGGAGCAGCTGGCGAGACTTGCTGAGGCAATCCTCACCGGGCTTTCACCATCCGAAGCCCGGCTCCCTGAGTGGTTGTTTCCTCAGTGGTACCTCGACGCTGTTGTGCTTCACGAATCGGGGTCGGCGCTCATCTCGGATCTGGAAGCGCAAGAGACCGTGCTCGAACAGCGCTATGACGAGTTGTCTCAGGAGTTCTCGTGGCTCGTGTTTGGGGGATACGACCCGGACGACCCCGATCGACTCTCAACGGTCGTGGACGAGATAAAGCAACTCGACGCGGAGTTCGATGTCCTGCGGGACCAGATCGAACTGGCGAAGGCGAGCCTCTCTCCGATGCCCACGGCAACCATGCAAACGGTCTTCAACCACCTCTTGGCGTCTCCGTTCGTCGGGTATGTCGAGTCGCGTCAAGCCAGTGCGGCCTTTCTGGCGTTGCTGTACAGCACAACCGTCGCCTCGGAGGATTACGAAACGCTGACCTGGATCGCCGCAACCCTTGCGAGTGGAGACGTCTCGTCGATGACTGCAGCGCACTTTTTCAATGTCATTGGCGTAGACGCCGCCTCCGACATTCCGGACTTCTTGGCGGACACCGGGTCGATCGGCGGCGCCAACTATGTACTCCGCCCCGATCAGCCGCGTCCGGGTGATGTGATCGAGATGTTCTCGATCGCCTTGGCGAAGGCTTCGAAGAGCCAACATCTTGACTTCACCGGAGCAGAACTCATCGATTCCAACATCTCGCGCTCTGGACTGGTCGGAGACGCCTACGTCACGGTGTATGACGCTTCGTACTTGTTCATGGCAGGAGGCTTCTCGAAACGTTTTGTCGTTTCGGCTACAGCGCGATACCTGCCATACGCGCAAAGCCCGATACACGCGATGGATCAGATATGGACTTCGGATGGACTGTTGACACTCGACAGTCGTGGTTTCCTGTTCGCGGAAGTGGCGCGGCACGGCGCCGGAGCGGATCTGGTGTTGGCGCTGGGCGACGTCGGCATCCTGCTGAATCCAGCGAATGGAGCCGCCTACAACGATGAACCGGTTCTGGATGCGCTGAGCCTCGCGCTCGCCGGGATCCCTGCAATGGTCGACCCTGCGACAGGAATGCCGAGCGCCGATGCCGTCAAGGCAACTGAGGCCCTCCTGATATCTGCTGGGGAGAACGGAATTGCGCCGGGTCTCGAGCCGGCTGTCGCCCTGATTCTCGGGCCGTACATGAACGCCGTCGTTCCCGGCGACGACTACGAGTCTCCGACCACGGTGCGAGTCAGCGTTGACGTGGACCGGTCATCGCCGCTGTCGCTTTCGGATGCACAGGTAGATGCGGCGCTGGCCGAGATTCTTGCCAGTCCGATCGGTGCGTCGGTGCTGTTCCAACTGGCGACGGTGTACTCGACGTACGAGCTGATGAAAGCGGATGATGCAGGCGTGCCGTTGGTGCTGCTCGAGGACGACCTCGGCAACCTCTTTGGCCGCCTGCGGAGTATCGAACTGCAAGGCTCGGTCAGTGAGGCTGAACAGCTCGATGCCGCGAACGCGTGGATGGGATTGATTGCGACGACAGGAATCTCCATGTTGACCGCAGCTGCTTTTCCTCCATCCTGGCCACTTGCGGCCGGCGTCGTGGTCAGCGGACTCACCAGTGCCGGCGGCTCGACGTTGTTCCCGGCATCCAATCACCTCGAGCAGGTGTACGGCGAAGCGCTGTATTCGCTCGGTGACGACGTGATCGCCACCCAATATGCCTCAACGGTTGCTCTCGTCGACAGCGGGGCGCTCGAACTGCCAGACGGCCTTGCCATACCTCCGCTGCCACCGGATGATGCATCGGTCCAGGACCTCGAGGCGTGGGACGAGTCCTGGGCTGACTTTGCCGCCGACTACCGGGCGTGGGTCGGCACAGGGGAGGCGTCCACGCTCGCCGAACTGCCGATCGAGACCGTCCTCTCGATCTTCGCCCTCTCATTGCTGTGGCTCGAACCGCAGTCGTGAGAGCAACTTGTCAGCACTCAGAGGTGAGGGCCGTCGGCCCTCTAGGCTTCTTCTCCCCGAGATCGGAGAGCGGTGAGCGACGAGCCAGTATTCAGCGACACGGCCGACTGGACCTGGGTGTTGGAACGGCCATGTGCTCAGTGTGGCTTCGATGCGTCGAGCGCCCACGCCTACGACGTGCCCAACCTGTTGCGAGCAAATGCGTTCCGATGGCGTGAAATTCTCGCAGGTGACCCCGACGAGCTTCGCAAACGACCGCGCCCCGACAAATGGTCACCACTGGAGTACGCCTTCCATGTTCGCGATGTGTTCGAGCTCTACGACCATCGCCTCCAACTGATGCTGGAAGAGGACGCTCCTCATTACGAGAACTGGAATCAGGACGAAACCGCTGTAGAGAAGAACTATCGGGCAGCTGATCCGGCGGTTGTGTCAGAGGAGTTGAGCGATTGGGCAGCGCGACTGGCGGCACGATTCGAAAGTGTCTCCGGAGCCCAATGGCAGCGAACCGGATACCGCAGCGACGGTGCCGCATTCACCATCGATTCGTTTGCCCGGTATTTCATCCACGATCCGATCCATCACCTGTGTGACGCGACGATCGGCTGACACTCGGCGATCCGCAGCGGTCGGCGACACGTAGGCCCCGATCCGGGTTCCCAGAGTCGTACCATTCGTCCGTGTTCGACATCGCCGTCATCGGTTTGGGTCTCGTCGGGAGTGCTGCCCTTCGGCACCTCGCGCTCAGCGATGCGTCGGTGGTGGGTATAGGGCCCGGCGAGCCAACAGACTGGAGTGTGAACTCTGGCCCGTTCGCCAGCCATTACGACTCGGGCCGCGTGACGCGCAGGCTCGATGCGCGGTACGAGTGGGCTGAGCTCGCCTCACGATCCATCGCGCAGTACCCCGAGATCGAGGCACAGTCGGGATTGAGGTTCCACCGTCCTGTGGGGTTTCTCTTTGTTCGCAAAGATCCGATTGGGATTGCGCAACAGCAGCACGTGAGCGAGCGGCTCGATCTACCCGTCGTGACGACGACCACAGACGCGGTCCGCGATGAGTTCCAGGACTACGAGTTGCCGTTACAGTGGACCGCTCTCTATGAACCTTCGCCGGCAGGCCACATCGACCCACGGCTGATGGTCGAGGCTCAGTTGAAGGT
>JABDJC010000218.1 GCA_013003395.1 Acidimicrobiia bacterium | reverse complement strand
ACTTGCCGACTTTTGGCAGTCGGGCCTGACCCACGTCGCCGGTGCAGGGTCGGATCGTGTGCTCGTGTTCGTCGCGTCCAACGAGCAGCAATCGGCATCGACGCCGACGCTGACCGGCGTCACCTACGGTGGTCAACCCCTCACGCCGGCGCTGTCAGCTCAGGTGAGCAACGGTTGCTGCACAGCCCTAGTCGAGATCTGGATCCTCGATGAGGCGGGCATCGCAGCCGCGGTCGATACGACCATCATCCCGATGTGGAGCAGCGCTCCAGACGTCCCGCTGTACTCACATGCCATCTTCGACGAAGTCGATCAGATCACGCCGATGGGTGATACGACAAGTGCTTCGGTGATCGGTGACACGCCCAACCCCGTTCCGATGTCGTCGGTGGTGACGGCAAACGGCGACATGGTGATCGCCGCAGCGATTGCAGGTGAGGCCGGCACATACACCCCGCAGAACGGGTTCACGTTGGGCCTGACGCAGTCGACCACGGTGGGCGGGACAACGGCACAGGGCACCGGGTACAAGTCGGCCAACGGGTCCAACGAGACGGTCTCGATGCTCTTCAATCCGGCCTCACCTCCGTGGACCAACCGGCAGGTCGCTCTTGCGCTGGTACTCAACGGCGCACCCTGATTTGACGGACGGCCGCCGCAGCGGGGACGCGTCTCCATGAAGGAATGGAACGGAGCGCTGTTCAACCGACCGAGACCACTACCAAATCCGCTCCGGTGTCTACGTTCTGTGGCGCATCTCCAGATTTGTCGAACGACCGATCTCGGGTATCAACGCTCAAGATTCGCGCTGGTTCGGCCGACAGCATCTGCATGAACCCGAACCCATTTCTTCAACCCAACCACGGCGGTCTCGTCACCGGCCGGGCAGATCTGGTTCGAAGCATCATCCGGCTCGCTGCGATTGCATCCGCCATCCTTTTGCTCACAGTCTTGGTGGTGACGCGCTCCGACGCGGCCTTCACTGCCGTCACGGACAACCCCGGCAACTCGCTCGCAACCGGTTCCGTCGTGTTGACGGACGACGATGGCGGTGCAACGGCGTTGTTCACGGCGACGGGCATGTCGCCGGGCAATCCGATCGTGGCGTGCATCACGGTCACGTACGCCGGAAGCCTGCTGAATGCGGACATCAAGATGTACGGCTCGACGACAGGCACGCTCGACACGTACCTCGACACGACCATCGAGGAAGGCACGGGTGGCAGCTTCGGCGACTGCACGGGCTTCACGCCGGCATCCACGATCTTCAACAACACGTTGGAGAACTACGCCACGGTCCACACCGATTGGGCGAGCGGGCTCGACGTCTACACGGCGACGGCGACCCCGCAGTCGCGGACACTTCGCATCACAGTCGACGTGCAGAACAACCCGGCCGCCCAGAACTTGTCCTCCACGGCAACGTTCACGTGGGAGGCCCAGGACGTCTGATCTCCTCGCTGACGCCACGAGGAGCATCCGACCCAGATCGACGACACACCACAAGGCGCTGACCTCGCCAATGCCGGCGGGATCTTCGCATGTGAGAACGGCTCAATCTGGATCGGACTTGTGCCGATCAGGTCTCTATGGGATCAGAGACTGCGACACGGCTGGCTCGCCGCACATACGCGACCAGCGGGGTGATCGTCCTCGACGCGCCTGGTTCGGGTCCCATAACGCCAGTGAGCGTGCACGCCAGGATCGTGCGAGATGGTCAGATCTACCCAGTCGATCCGCCCCCTGGCGCACCTTCCCCCCTCCGGATGGTCGCCAACGCGGCTGCGCTGTTCGTGCTGATGCTCGGCGTGGGTCTGGCTGCCATGGCGGTTGTTCCGGTCGCTCTCGGATATCGCCTGGTCGTGGTGAGTTCGAGCTCGATGGAGCCGTCGCTCAGTGTCGCCGACGTCGTCATCGCGGCCGACCCCGGTGAAGAGACCGTCGTTGTCGGCGCTGTAATCGACATCGAGACAGAAACCGGTGGGCTCATACATCGCGTCGTTGAAGTGGTGCCAGGCGGCTTTCGTACCAAGGGAGACGCAAACGCGACAGCGGACTCGGGCATCGTGGCCCCCGAAAGCGTCAACGGCATCGGTGTGTTCCTCGTCCCATTCATCGGTCTGCCACGGATCTGGTTCGACAACGGAGAATGGCTCAGGCTCGGTGCGCTGGTGACGCTTTTCGTCGTGGTCGGGTACACATCACGATCGGACTGGTTGAAACGCGGCCGACGCCCGAAATCGAGCGAGCGCAGCACACACGCAGCGGACGGCGCGACATGAGCACTCATGTCGATCGCAATGTTGCGGATCTCGAACGCAGCATCTCCGTGGTGCGAGGAGTGCTGGCGTTGATCGGCGCCGCCGTGGTGCTGGGAAGCCGCTCGCCCGGCACTGGTGACGCAAGCTTGATCCAAGGCCTCGGTCTCCCGTTGGCAATGGCCGCATTCGCAACAGCCCTGTGGTGGCTCCCGCCAACACTACGCCAGCTCAGAGTCAGCGCCTGGCTCAGCGCGAGCCTCCTCCAGATACTCGACGTTCTCGCGGCGCTCGGCTTCGCCTACGTCCTCAGCGGCGTGCTTGCCGACGCAGCATGGGCGATCTTGACCTTGCCGATCGTGTTCGCATCACTCCGTCTCAACGCCTCGGGCGTGCTCTGGGTGTGGTTGGCCACCTCTCTGGGCTATATCGCGTTGCTGTGGGCCGACCTCCTCGAGCCAGGTTACGCCGCGATCAACACGTCGCTCGTCCTCGAACGCCCCGGCATCCTGCTTGCGATCGCAGCAGCCGTTGCGCTGCTGACGCGCTGGCTCCAGGCGGGTTGGGCCGAGCAGGCGCAGCTCACCACTGAGGCTCAGATCCGCTTCGAGCACGTTCAGGTCATCGAGCGCGCTGGTCGCAAGATGCGGGGTCGAACCCCGGACGAGGTGGTGACGACGTGCCTCCACCACATCCTCGAACTCGGCTTCGACGCTGCTACGGCCACCGGCGCGAATCGAACCACCCGAGCGCTCGGCGACGGATCGCTCGTCCCGGCCGACCAGGTCGTCGACCCACCGGCAGCGGGAGTGGTCGAGATCACCGAGTGGCAAGGACCCGGTGAGCGTGTCTACAGCGCAGCCATGCTCGAGCCGCGTTCTGAAATGGTCATCAGCGGTTGGAGCGCGCAACCGCAAGGCGCCCTCCAGACAGACGCGCTCTCGGAGCTCGTCGCGCATACCACGTCGAGTGTTGAGCTTGCACAGCTGTTGGGTCAGGTGCGTTTCGAAGCGGACCATGATGCGCTGACCGGGCTGGCGAACCGCGCCAAGTTCGAACGTCGGCACCGCGAGATGGCGCAGGAACCGACGACGATCGCGATGCTCTTCATGGACCTCGACCACTTCAAGCAGATCAATGACCGCTACGGCCACGAGACCGGTGACTGGGTACTGCAGCAGGTCGGTGCAGTTCTCAGCGAAGAGGTCGGCGCAGGTGGGCTCGCGGCTCGCTTCGGCGGTGACGAGTTCGTCGCCGTCGTCATGGGAGACGAAGCGACCGCTGCACCCGAGCTCGCGGATCGGGTGCATGCAGCCGTCGGAGACATCGCCAATCGTTCTGCAGTCCAACACCAAGGAATCGAGATCGGACTCAGCATCGGCATCGCAATGGCGGCCGGCCCCGTCGATCCCGATGAACTGCGGCGTGCTGCCGACGGGGCTGTGTTCCTCGCCAAGGACCGTGGCCGTGGCACGACCTCGACGACTTGGCTGTCCCCCACCTCGGTGTCGTCGGATCACCACCCGCCGGTGCGCGCACCAGGCGATCATGTGGCGTCCCACGTCGGCGACGCTGGATGAGTCGGCAGGCTCGAGATCGGCTGCAACGTTCGGTCCTTTGAGTCCCGCCGAAGCGCATGCACCACCACACCGACTCCCACGCACCCGCGCACGGAAGTCTCGAGGGCCGACGAACTCAGAAGATTCCTCGACGCCGCCAGCAGCCAACGCCTTTACCCGGCCTCCACCTCCCCGTTACCACCGGAATGCGAGGCGGTGAAATCGCCGGAGTTCGATGGGCCGGCTGGCGCTTAGGAATGCCCCGAATCAACGGTGCTTCGGTCAGGTCGCGTCAAGGTCACAGGACGGCAGGTGGGCATCTACAGATGCCTTCGACCGCCTCTTGACGGTGCTCCCGGGGAACGTCACACTGAACCGATGCTGACCCTGGTTCGTGTCCTGCATGTTGGACTGGCGGCCGCTTGGTTCGGTCACAAGTTGTTGATCCCGGCTGATCTGCGTCGGTCGCTCGGCGCAGGTGTCGAGCCGGCCCAGGCCTTGATCGTACGCTTGGGGTTGGCTGAAAAGCTCGGCGTGATCACTGGCTTGGGCACGTTGTTGACCGGTGTGGTCATGGTGCTCATGATCGGCGCGACGGTGGTCCGATCTGGTATCTATGTAGGGCTGGGGCTCGTGCTGGGAGCGATTGCAATCGGTGCGACCGTCGCACGCCCGGCGTCGGCTCGACTCCGGGCGGCGGTGACAGTCGGGAATCTGGAGGCGGCCGTTTCGGAAGGCCGGACCCTTTCGCAGGTGCTGGCGGCTGAGAGCCTGCTCTGGGCCGGTGCCCTTGTGTCGATGCTCCTGTAGGCCACCAACCGTTGGAACTGTCCCAAGCCTTCAGTCAAGCCATCTCCAGGACGTCACTCCCCCGAATCAGCCTCACGACCTGCGGCACACCGACGCCACGCTGCTACTCAAAGCCGGCGTCCCACTCAAGGTAGAATCCCAGCGGCTGGTTCACTCGTCGCCGGTGTTCACCAGGGCCACTTATCAACACATCCTCCCCGCGATGCAAGCCTAAGCCGCAGCCACCTTCGCAGCACTCATTCAATCAGGCACTTCTACCGGTTCACGGCCGGTAGAAGAACCGGTAGAAGACACCCCGCACACAACAAGACCCCGGTCAGAGAACGCTCTGACCAGGGCCTATTCGTAGCGGGGGCAGGATTTGAACCTGCGACCTTCGGGTTATGAGCCCGACGAGCTACCAGACTGCTCCACCCCGCGTCGCTTGTGGGCAGGATTATACCAGTCGGCGAACCTCGTGAATCCGCCACACCGACGGGTCACGTCGCCGCAAATAATGAGGACGCTGGCGCTCGTGCTGCTCGGCCGTCGGCCAATCGGGTTAGTACTAGGAGTCTCAGTCTTCACCGCTGAGAACAGCCGGTGCTTCGGCAGGCACTTCAGCTGGCGGCCCTGCCTCGTCGTGAGAACTCTCGCGCAGGTCGATCACCGTCGGGGTTAGTAGCTGCCACAGCCTGGCCAACGCCGCTTGATACGGTGGATCCTCGGGATAGTCGCCGTGGCCCTTCACCCCCGGCATCGGATCGCCAGGTGCGGGGGCCTGTCCCGGATGGGGATATGGATCAGACGCCATCACGTCCACTTCGTCCTCAACGGCGTGGACCGAGAACACGGCAGGTGGATCAGCAGACATGATCGGCGCTGCGATCTGGTCTGACGGCCGGAAGACGTTGCGCCAACGCGGCGTGGTCGAACCTTCGTCGGTGAGCGCGTCGGCCAGCAATTGCATCTGATCGGGACCGAAATAGTCAGGGAACGCCCGCTGATACAACCGCACGAGCGGGCTGCCGTACGTCAGCAGTGCCACACGCCTGCGCACATCGGGCGGCAAACCGGCCACCACCGTTGCCGAGAGCACCGAGCCCTGGCTGTGCCCAGCCAAGACCACCGGACCCGTCAGCCGATTCGTCACACGGTTGGCGATCTCAGGGACCGCCCGCATCGCATAACTCGGTGGAGCGAACGGATGTCCCCAGCCTGGCCAGAAGGTGAGGATGTCCCACAGGTGTCCGATCCGTTGCGACTTCCAAATGATGAGGAACGCCACAGGCAGGAACGTGAGCGCCACGATCGCCGCAATCCCGCGTAGCCATCGAAGCTCATTGAACAACAGATTGATGAGCAGATCAGCGTTGAACAAGTAAACCGCGAGGATGACCAGGGCCATGCCTGAAAGCACCGCCAGTGGCGTCATCAGCCAGCTTGCCACCCACCGAAGCCGCAACTGCATGTCGAGCTTGTTGAGCCAATCGACGTCCTGTCTCTCAGCGGGCGCCTCGATGGCAGCCGTTTCCCAGAACTCTGACGCAAGACCCGACGCACGATCTCGACGGTTCCAAGCGGCTCTCATGACTGCAACCACCGCAGCCAACATCACGAGAACCGCCGTCAGCGCCATCAGCACCAAAGCGACGGCCCGAATCACGGCGAAGTCGACGGTCACCCACGCCTCGAGGAAGATCTCTGCCCAGATGTGGACACTCGCCACAGCCACCGTTCCCAACAACATGCCGACGAGGGTCACCACGGGCGGACCGAATCCGCCGGCTCCGTCGCTGCGGTTGCGCGGAGGCAAGATGAACAGCAAGAACAAGAGCGGCAACAAGACAACGGCTGGGAGTCCGACGAGTGCGTAGATCCATGTGAACATGGGAGCAACTGCGTAGTCCTCGAGAACCGGGAACCACCAACCGAGTGGAGCACCGTAGATCTCTTCCAACTCTTGCGTCGTGAAGATCTCCCGATTGGCGATCTCGTCCTCAGGAAGCACGTCCTCGAAATCCCGTGAGTACACGAGCGTGTTGGCCTCGAGTTCGTCGGCATCGAAGTTCACGGCCGACGCCATCGCCGACCACGACGCGGCGACAAGCACGGCAAGTGCGACCCACCTCAGCCAATAGGCGGCGTCACGATCCGAGTGATGCTCGACGACGGTGTCAGTCTTTGGCCGCCGGCTGCCAAGCACTGCCGTGGCGATGGCGGCAACCACATATACACCGACCGCGGGCCAGAACCACCCTTCGCCACCGTGGAGCACTCCCTCCTCACCAGTGGCCGCGACGGCTGCAGCAAGCACCGCCAGCGCCCCGGCGACGTGCAACCGCCGCAGCAAGGCCACGTGGCCGTGGTTGGCCCACAAGGTGGGATCACCCAGTCTCATGCCTGTCTCGCTCTGTTCCATCGAGCGGCGCGGAACGCCGACACTTTCCTCATAGGACTCGTGCTTGCGCTTGGTCATCAACCCAAGGACGCCGAGGATCAACAGCGACGGCAGCAGCGACAGCACCACAAGCCGAGCTGGGTAGTCGACAAACCAGGTCGCACTTTCACGGAACCATCCAAGTCCGAGCTTGCTGGCACACGAGGCCTCGGGAAACAGGTCGCTGCGCAAGATGCAGTTCGCACCAACCGATTCGATCACGACCGCATAGGAGAAGGCCGCAGCGCCGGCGGTCGCCAGGAAAGAAAGCAGCGAGAACACCACCCGGCGCCCCCTCGCGCTGGTTCCTTCCCCAGTGTCGATCATCCACCACGCGGTGTTGATGAACGCAAACGGCAGCAGCAACACCCAGAGCGCTCTCTTGAATCCACGAAAACCGGTGCCCCTGGCAGTCATCCCACCCCAGCAGTACGCCTCGAGCTGCGGATCGGAGTCTTCAGGAGCGCGATAGAAGCCTGCCGTGGCATCGCCACTGACGAGCACAGGAAAGTCGATGTCGAGGATCTTTTCTGGCGGTGAGGCGCCCACTCCATGGACGCGCAGCTCGGTGGGCGCCGACACGCCACGATTCCGATTCACTCGATATCGACGCACCGCCACACCGACTCCTCGTATTCGACGCCAATTGGAGCCTATTCGATGGTGCCGTTCGCTGTTGGCCGCGGCGCCGTAACGATGTCGTCGGGCAGGCGCGTCGCCCCAGGCCTGTCCCAGCCAGGAGCGCAAGAACCTCGATCCCTATCATGACCTCACGAAGGAGGGCATATGGCATCGGTGACGATCGTGGGTGACGGGCCGGGCGGACTCAGTGCGGCATTGTTCCTGGCGAAGAGTGGTCATGATGTGACGGTCTTCGGAACCGACGAAACGGCGATGCACTACGCCTACCTCTACAACTACCTCGGCATCATCGAGATCAGCGGCACCGACTTCCAAAGCATCGCTCGCGAACAGGTGCGTGGATTCGGCGCAGCGCTTCGAGACGAACGGGTCACCGCCGTTACCGCCTCCGACGACGGCTTCACCGTCAGCACCGACGACGGAACAACGGTATCGAGCGATTACCTCATCATGACCGAGGGCAAAAAGCCGGATCTTGCGCGCAGGCTTGGACCTGAACTGACCGAAGACGGGATCGCAGTCGACAACCAGTACCGCACCTCCATCGACCGGCTCTACGTCGTCGGCAGGAGCGCCAGACCGAACCGCAGTCAGGCGATCATCTCGGCGGGCGCCGGAGCTACGGCTGCACTCGACATCATGTCGCGAGAGGCAGGCAAGGACGTCCAGGACTGGGACTCACCACCCAAAGACGCCTGAAACCCGGCCCCTCGATGCGACAAAGAGTCCTGCTGTAGAGCTCCGACGATGACAACCGATACCCGGCTCAAAGGGCCTACTCTTCCGGGCCTTGGTCATCATCAACGCACCCGCAACGCTCCTGATCGCAACGGCCGTCTGGCTGATCTGGCGTATCGTCACGTGGCGTCGCCGGGGTGGAGACGTCGTCAGAGAGTTCGTCGTCACGGCGCTCTTTTTGGTGACGCTGCTCATCGTGCAGATCACGCAATTCCCCATGAAGATCATCTTTTACGACTGGGCCAGCGTCATCAACCTCGTCCCGTTTGCGAGCATCACCCAACTGATACAGCACACGAACACACAGGTGGCGTTCACGAACATCGTCGGCAATGTGGTCCTTTTCATGCCACTTGGCTTCCTCCTGCCGATCCTGTTCCGAAGCCTCCAGCGTCCATGGCCGATGATCTGGCGCGGCGCCGCAATCTCTGTTGCGATCGAATTGATGCAGCTCATCACGAGAGCCCGCGCCGTCGACATCGACGACGTCATCCTCAACACGCTGGGTGCGGCGCTCGGATTCGCGATCTACCGGGTTGTCGCCACTTTGATCCGGCGGTTCGGTCTCGGCCGACGCCTGCTCGATCGGGCGGTCGCGGACACCGAACGCGAACCGTTACTGATCCCCCTCTGGCCCATCGGCGTCACCCTCCTGATCGCCATTCCCATGGTCCTGTCAACCATCTCCGCCGCGACCCTTGGAGGAGGACCGACCGGGATCGTCGGTGACGCTCTCTCTCGCACTCC
>JABDJC010000210.1 GCA_013003395.1 Acidimicrobiia bacterium | reverse complement strand
CCGATCGACCATGTCGTGGCAGCCGGACCGGTCCCCATGATGAGCGCGGTGGCAGAGGAGACACGTCCGCATGGCATCAACACGGTCGCCAGCCTGAACCCCATCATGATCGACGGCACCGGAATGTGCGGCGGGTGTCGCGTATCCGTAGGGGAGCAGACCAGGTTCGCCTGCGTCGATGGTCCCGAGTTCGACGCTCACCTGGTGGACTTCGAGCTGCTCGCTCGCCGCAACAACAGCTATCGGGTGTTCGAGCGAGAGCGCAACGAAGAGTCGGATGAGGGCTGCCAGGTCGGACTCGCGGTGTTGCGCTGATGGGCGGTGAGCGCTCTCGCCGCGAACGGCTGAAGCTGCCGCGTCAGCAGATGCCTGAACAGGCACCGAAAGTCCGCGCCGGCAACTTCGACGAAGTCAACCTCGGATACACGCCCGAGCAGGCGGTTGCCGAGGCGGAGCGCTGCTTGTTGTGCGCTCGCCCGACGTGCATCGCAGGATGCCCGGTCAACATCGACATCCGCGAGTTCGTGCGGTTGACCGCCGAGGAGCGGTTCCAAGACGCGGCGGACGTGATCAAACGCGACAGCTTCCTGCCTGCGATTTGCGGGAGAGTTTGCCCGCAAGAGGACCAGTGCGAAGGTGCCTGTGTGCTTGCCAAGAAGCACACGCCAGTGGCGATCGGCAACCTGGAACGGTTCGTGGCCGACTACGACCGGGGTCATCCAAGCGACCCCGTTCAGACAGTCGTTCCGAAGAGCGGCAAGCGTGTCGCCGTTGTCGGAAGCGGCCCGGCGGGCCTTTCCTGCGCTGCCGATTTGGTCAGGGCCGGTCATGAGGTCACCGTGTTCGAGGCACTACACGAACTCGGTGGCGTGCTCGTGTACGGGATTCCGGAATTTCGACTTCCCAAGGAGATCGTCAAGGCCGAGGTGGATGAGCTCGCCAGACTCGGTGTGCAGTTCGAGACCAACGCGGTGATCGGCATGGTCGAGACGATTGACGAACTGTTGGATGAGGGAGGCTACGACGCAGTGTTCCTCGGTGTCGGGGCTGGACTCCCGAAGTTCCTGGGAGTCGAGGGCGAAAACCTGGTCGGCGTGTACTCGGCGAACGAGTTCTTGACGCGCGTCAATTTGATGCGCGCCTACGCCGCCGGCGCCGAGACTCCGTTGCTCGACCTGGACCAAAAGACAGTGGTGGTCTTCGGGGCCGGGAACACGGCGATGGACGCCGTGCGGACCGCTCGAAGGCTCGGGGCCTCGCCGGTGAAAATCCTCTACCGTCGGTCGGAGGGCGAGATGCCGGCTCGCGCCGAGGAAGTGGCGCATGCCGCAGCCGAGGGCATCGAGTTCGAAACCCTCGTAGCGCCCATCGAACTGCTGGGAAATGACGAGGGTTGGCTGACCGGAGTCCGGCTCCAGCGCATGACGCTCGGTGAACCTGACGAAAGTGGTCGGCGGAGTCCCGAACCCATCCCCGGCGACGAATTCGAGATCGCCGTCGACGTGGCCGTTGTCGCCATCGGCAACGCGCCGAACCCTCTTCTGGTGAAGACAGCACCCGACCTCGATCAGACGGCGTGGGGAACCGTTGCTGCTGACCCAGAGACGGGGCGGACTTCCAAGCCGGCCGTGTTTGCAGGCGGCGACATCGTCACCGGCGGAGCAACCGTGATCCTGGCGATGGGCGCCGGACGTCGAGCCGCAGCCTCCCTCGACGAGTATCTCAACACGGGCGTCTGGTAGGCCGAATGGGGTTTCGACCCCGCGAGCGGCGATGCATCCCACGTATGCTCGGCGGATGACAGCACCCCGAGACGCCATCGCCGCCGCCCGAACCCATCGGGAAACCCACGGTCCAGAAATCCTCGCCGAGTTCGCCGATCTCTTGGCTCGACCCAACGTGTCGCGCAATGTCGACGACGTGCACGCAGTTGGTGAGCACATCACGGCGATGCTCGCTGCTCGAGGCATCGACGCCAAGACCGTCAGCCTCGACGGCGCCGGCCCCGTCGTCGTCGGCACCTACCCCGTTGAAGGTGCGAAGACCACGATCGGCATCTACGCGCACTACGACGGCCAGCCTGTCGATCAGCCGGACTGGGTCGTCGAGCCGTTCAAGCCCACCCTCGCGGACAAGCGTCTGGACGAGGGAGGCGTCGAGATACCGATGCCCCTTCACGGCGCAGTCATCGATCCCGAATGGCGGCTTTATGCCCGCTCGGCTTCCGATGACAAGGCCCCCATCGTGGCGATCTGCGCGGCACTGGACGCGATGCAGGCGGCCAACATGGCACCGACCAGCAATATCGTGTTTCTGTTCGAGGGTGAGGAGGAAATCGGCTCAGTACACCTGCCGGACTACTTGCGAGAGCTCGAGGAGGAACTTGCCGCGGATGTCTGGTTCATATGCGACGGACCGGTGCACCAGACCCGACGCCCCCAGATCGTGTTCGGCGTCCGAGGCATCACCGAGATGGAAATCACCGCATACGGACCCGTCCGTCCACTCCACAGCGGCCACTATGGCAACTGGGCCCCGAACCCGAACATGGAATTGGCACGCCTTCTTGCGTCCATGAAAGACGACGCCGGGAATGTCGTCATCAACGAGTTCTACGACGGCACCCAGCCGATCACCGCAGCCGATGAAGCGGCGGTGGCCGCCTTGCCCGATGACGATGAGGCGCTGCGCACCGAGTTGGGATTGGGTGCCACCGAGGCTGACGGAGCAGCGCTGGCGCTGCGGCTGCTGATGCCGTCACTCAACGTGCGCGGGTTTGACGGCGGCGCAGTTGGCAAGGCAGCGGCGAACGTCATACCGACACACTCCACGGCGTCACTCGATATCCGGCTGGCGCCCGGAAACGACCCAGAGGTGATGATGAACCGTGTCGAGTCGCACATCCGATCCCGGGGTTGGCACGTGGTCGACGAGGAACCCACGCTCGAGGTTCGACGGTCTCATAGTCGAGTCGTCCAGGTCACTCGCAAGGCATCGTATCCGGGAGTCCGGATGCCGATGGACTCACCTCTTGCGGTGTCGGTGCTCGCCGCAGCCGCGTTGGCAGCCAACGAACCGGTGGTCGCAGTTCCGACGTTCGGCGGTTCGGTGCCGCTCCACTACTTCACCACCATCCTCGGTACGCCGATCGCCCTGACGCCGTTCGCCAACCACGACAACAACCAGCACGCCGCAAACGAGAACATCCGTATCGCCAACCTCTGGTACGGCATCGACCTCATGGCGGCACTCATGACGATGGATGTCCCCGTTGCAACGGCGCCGCCACAAGCCACTTAGCGGGCGAGCGCTCAATGGAAAAACGCCAGGCGCCACAGCCTGCCGCGCCGCGTAGCGCTCAGTGCCGCAACCATATATGTGACCTATGCCTCTGGTGATGAGGACCTCGACCAATCCATGCTGGAACCGATAGGCCATTCGCGCTCCATGAAGGGGGGAGCCATGCGGTCCATGTCCCGTCGAGAAGCCCAGCAGCCCGGCACGGTCATCGTCGATGTTGGGATCGATCCCGAATCGGTGAGTTTGCAAGACACGCCGTTCGGTCTCAAGGTCGACATCGAGGGCTTTGCGCTCTCAGGAGAGATTGGAGGGCCAGGGCTCCCCAGCAAGGTTCTCCGGGTCGCGCTTCCGCCTGGCACCGAACCCGCCGAGGTGCGGTGGGAGATCCGAGACGCTCAGGTATTGCGTCGAGATCCGGTGCTCATTGCACCACTCCAACCTCCCCGCCCTGGCGTTGATGACAACAGCCAGAACGGGGCCCGCGACGTGATCGGAGGCGAACCGGTCGAAGCCGGCGAGCTTCGTCGTACGTCGAACATCATCGTCGACGAACCTCTCGTCGAACCGCTTCCTCAGATGCCGTTCAGGTCGCCGATTCAGGCCATCTACGAGAGGGAGATGGAGCAATCTCGACCACCAGTCCGTCTCGTCGCCACCGAAACGATCGGGCTGACGACCGTGGCCGTTGTCGAGGTCAATCCGATCGTGTACGAGCAGGATGCAAGCATCCACCTCATCACCAGCATCGAGGTCCTGATCGACCATCGGCCCAGTGTCGCCGGACCCAGCACGCCGGAACGAATCACTTCGCGCGCCCAGGCAGCCCGGCTCGTCGAGATGGCGCAGATGCTCGTGATCAATCCGGAGGACGTGTGGGACATCACGCCCCTCTACCCCGAGCTGATCACGGACGTCGACTACCTCGTGGTGACCGACGACCAACGGTGGAACGCCTCTACGGCAATCCCTGAAGGTGCGGCTGGAGGCTTGGTCGCCGAGTTCGAGCGACTCGCCGAATGGAAGCGCCGCCGGGGCTTGCGTGCCCGTGTCGTCACCATCACCGACATCGTCGCCGGGCGCTACGGAAGCTTCGCCTCCGGTTCGCGCGATCTCCAAGAGGTGATCCGCAAGTTCCTGCGGTGGTCGCACGACCATTGGGGAGTGGCATGGGTACTCCTCGGTGGCGACGCTGCCATCGTTCCCATCCGAAAGGTCCCGGGTGCCGCCGAAGGCCACATCGAAATCGGTACTTCGAATCCACCTGACAAGAACGAGTCGTTCTGGACGGGCACATATCTCAAGATGCACGTCGACCGTCCCGGAGTGTGGTTTCCGGGAACCGTAGCGGGATTGACCCTGGTCAATCCTCACAACGGAGTGAAGATTCCGTACGACTCAACGGCATCTGCGGGTCTCGGGTGGTTCTTCACCACCGACGACAGCTATGTGACATCGAGCGCCGCCGCCACAAAGTACGTGCGGGTCCACGGGACGAGCGCCCAGATCAACAGCCGTTTGCAGTGGATCTATCAGTGGAACAACATTCCCACCGACCTCTACTACGCAAGCCTCGTCGGGTCCCAGTACGGGCTGCCGGCGTTTCACGATTGGGACCTCACGAACAACGAGGTGTACGGCCAGCACACCAACAACACAGATATCGACGGAGTGGAATACCGCACCGACGTGAGCCTGGGACGGGCTCCCATTTCGTCCACGGCACAGGCCGCGGCCTTCGTCGACAAGGTCATCGCCTACGAGAGCTTCCGCCGACCAGACGGCTCGATGCTTCCCGGCTCATGGCCTCGCAAGCTACTCATGGTCTCGGCCAATTGGGGCGGCCGGAGGTGGATCGGCTCGAGCGCCGTGTCGCCACCGCCAGACTGGAAGTATCACCACGCTGCGGGAAGTGCGCATTCCGTCATCCGGCTCAAGGAACCCTACGAGACGCTCGACTGGCGGCTGCTGATTCAGGTATCTGCCAATGACCTACGCACACTCCCGTACCACCGCTCGGCCGCAGCAGGCGTCCGTGGTTGGCGGTACGTCATCAGCGACACCAACGTGTCGGCAAGTGAAACCACAATCACGATTCTCGGCCTCACGTTTCACATACCGAAACCCTCGAATTGGGTCGCCGTGTTCGCAGCTGCTGATGAACTGGAGCCGGACGGCTACATCTTCGATCACACCAACGCCGATGGATCGCTGCGAGATCAGGAACAACTCCGTGAGCAGCTTGCCACCGATCTTCCAGCTCTGAATGACGTAGAGCGGCTCTACGAGGACGACGTCGACCTGACTCCAGCGCAGGCAGCTGCGGCGCCGATTGCGCATCTCACGGCCGGCCGGCTCGAGGATGCACTGAATGACGGACCGCACGTCGTGAGCCTCTCAGGACATGGCAGCTCCAATGGATGCTGTGGCCTGTCGGTGTCGATGGCGTCAGGTCTCACCAACGGGTTCGAGTCGTTCATCGCCTACGCCGACTCGTGCTTGACGAGCCAATTCGATGCAGAGGATGCGGTGTCGGAGCATCTGGTCTACCACCAGAACGGTGGGGCCGTCGCGTACGTCGGCAACGCTCGGTTCTCATGGATCGACGTTGGGGACAACTTCCAGCGGCGCTTCTTCGAGCGCCTGACCACCACCCGCCACCTCGGATTGCTCAACGACTCGAGGTGCTCGATGGTCAATGAATCGACCGGCTACTACAAGCTCTACAGCAAGTGGGAAATCTTCAGCCTCAACCTCATGGGCGACCCGGAGATGCCGGTCTGGACGGCGCCTCCGCGGTACATGAAGGTGACCATGCCACGCGATCTGGACCGGCGATTCCCGTTTGTGGTCGAGGTGCGTCAGCAACTACTCAACCTGCCGATGGCGGGGGCGGTGGTGACCATCTCTCAAGGTGCGTTTGTGCGCACGGGCCGAACTGATGCATTGGGACGTGCCCACTTCGACATCGCGGGCACGCAGATCGCACCGATGGACGTCATGGTTTCGAAGGTCGGGTATCTCCCAGTCTTCGACTCGGTCGAGGTAGCGGGGCCGGCCTGGGTACGGGGCACGGTCCGGGTCGTGGCTCATCAGCAGCCGAATCAGCACCGCACGTATGTCGAGCTCGACCTCGACCCGGCACTCGGCGGAGATAGCAAGCGCGGCTGGCTGGCTCGAGACGACCGGCCGGACTATCGGATCATTCTCGATGCCGTCACCGACGCGTACATCTCCGGAGAACGGATCAGCCTCTATGTAACGAGCATCAAGCAGAACGGCGCCATCGAACGCTTCCAGTTCGGATTGCGCCAGCTCGAGATCCGCGCAGCCGACTTGCGCCTCGAGCGAGTGGCCCGGGCCGAGACCTTGCGAACGGTCGATCTGGCCGAGGCCGTCGTACGTTCAGACAACGGAGCGAAGGGCACCCAGGCAGACACCGCGACTCGAGTGATCGACCTCAGGAAGGAGGAGGCAGCACCGCTGGCAGTCTCGTAGAGCCAGCTGCGTCGACGCGATGGTCGGTGAGCTGGCTGCGCGTCCAATGATGGGCACAGTCGGGACTACCTCGGGACCGAGTTCTCGACAACGACGAGGTGCCTCTTCTCGCTGTCATTGTGACCTTTGGCCCTCGCAGCTGCGCGTGGTCATCGCCTACGGTCGATGCAGGTATTCGAACCCCCAAGGAGTCACGGCATGCCGGAAGAAGAATCTCCGCCGCGTCCAGACGCGCCAACGCCAGAAGAGCGAGCCAAAGAGTATGCCGCTGCGGCCGAGGCTGGAGCGGCAGGTAACGGTGCGCCACAGAGCTCACAAATCGATCGAAGAGACTTCCTTGGGTTCCTGGTTGGGACGACCGGTGGACTGGCGCTCGGTGCCCTCACCGGATTCGGAATAGCCCACTGGACGATGCCCGAGGAGGAGGGATTGGCGATCGTCACGCCCCCAACCGAAGGCACGTCTGACATGCTGGTCTTGTATCCGCGAGTGCCGGTTGCGTCGCTGAGCGCCCTGCAAGTCGGTGTTCCCGTCGCATTCGAATACCCGCTGGTCGGCCAATCCGCCCAGCTCGTGAAGCTGGGACGTCCCGCGCAATACGGCCTCGGACCTGACGCCGACATCGTCGCATTCTCGACCAAGTGCACCCACATGGGGTGGCCGCTGGACAACACCTTCAACCCCGACGAGTGCGTCTTTGGCCCATGTCCCGGTCACTTTTCCACGTTCGACGCGACGGTCGGCGGCCAGGTGACCATGGGGCAGGCAAGCGTGAGGCTGCCCCAGGTGGTCCTCGTCATCGAGAACGACATGGTCTACGCCGAAGGCGTCCTGGGACTGATCTATGGCTATCGGCAGAACCTCGCCGATGGCGTTCCTGTGGAGGTGACGACATGACCAATGACGCAAACGTGTCGGTCCCGATCCCTCCCACCGACGCCGAGATCCTTCACACCGCCTGCGAGTTCTGTCCCGTGGCATGCCGCTACCGCGTGATCAGGTGGCCGGTGGGTCGTGAGGGCGGTTCGCTCGCCTCAGAGAACGCTCTGGGTGTCGATCTCCCGACCGCCATCGGCCAGTGGGTGTCGCCGAACATGCACAACGTGGTCACGTACGACGATCGCCTGATGAACGTCATCGTCCAGCCCGATCCGGACATCGACGTGGTCAACATTCGTGGTGAGCACAGCATTCGCGGTGGCGTTCTTGCGCGCAAGCTCTACAACCCGGGGACGCCGACGGCGGATCGTTTCACTACACCCTTGCTACGGGTACGCGGCCAGCTGCAGCCCATCTCATGGGACACGGCTTTGGAAATCTTCGCTCGCGTTTCTGAACACGTCATCGACACCGAAGGAGAGCTGGCCTGGGGAGTCAAGGTCTACTCGTATCAGTATTTCGAGAACACCTATGCCATCAGCAAGCTGGCGCGCGGTGCCATCGGAACGCCCAACTGGGCGCCCCACCATGGCCCTGCTGAAGGTGACGACACCCCTGGGTTGTCCGACTGCGGCATCGATGCTTTTTCGTCGTCCTACTCCGACGACAGAGAAGCGGACGTTCTGCTTCTCGTTGGGACGGACGCGTACGAGACCAAGACAGTCCGCTACACCCAATGGATGCAGCAGACCCCGACGGTGAACATCGACCCGCGACGTGGATTCACCGCCAAGATGACGGAGAAGCTGGGTGGGCTGCATCTCCAGGTGAAGCCAGGCACCGATACGGCATTGTTGAACGCGATAGCTCGTGAGATCATCGCCAACGGTTGGGAGGACTCGGAGTTCATCGCCACCTACACGGCTTCACGTAGCGAACTGAATCAGGAGAGCCACTGGCGTCGTGCCAAGTTCGCGCTCACGTTCGACGAGTACCGGGACTATCTCTTCTCGAAGGATGAGTTCACGCCAGAAGGCGCCGAGGTCCTCACGTGGGTGCCGGCAGACAAGATTCGCCAGGCGGCGAAGATGCTGGCCGAGCCGCACGCTGACGGCACGCGGAAGAAGACGAGCCTGCGGTTCGAGAAGGGCCTCTATTGGTCCCACAACTACGAGAACACCGCAGCCATCGGAAGTCTTGGAGTGTTGTTGGGGGCTGCCGGTCGACCGGGGCGTGCCACGTCTCGCCTCGGCGGCCACCAGCGGGGCGGACTCAGTGGTGCCGGCTATCCGATGGACAAGTCGCCGCACGAGTTCGAAGGCAACAAGATCGAGATGGACACCGACCGGTGGTTCGTAGAGGGCAACACCCGGTTCATGTGGGTCATCGGCACCAACTGGGTTGGCGCGATGGCGGCGTCCGAGCGTCTTCGGGAGCGGCTCGAAGAACTGACACAACGCACCGGGCCAGAGGTGACGAGTGCTGATCCACGTCAAGCGATTCGGGCACTCAACGCTCGGGTCAGTGCCGGCGGAACGGTGGTCGTCCATCAGGAGCTGTACCCGAACGCCACCACCGAATACGCCGATCTCGTCCTCCCCGCCGCCGGATGGGGCGAGGAGAACACCAGCCGGATGAGCGCAGAACGGCGCCTCTTCTTGTATGAGAAGCTTGCTGATCCACCGGGCGAGGCAATGCCCGACTGGAGGATCGCAGCTGCAATTGCCAACCGCATGGGCTTCGAGGGATTCGACTGGGAAGACAGCAATGCCGTCTTCGAGGAGGGAGGTCCGAAGTCGGGCGGACGCAAGGCCTACAACGAACTGGTGGTACTGGCGCAGGAACAAGGCATACGTGCCCACGACCTTCTGAAGAGCTATTCAGACCGTCGGGCCGAGGGTGGCGGCAGCTACAGCGAAGCGGCAGGCATCCAATGTCCCATTCAGCGCGACGGTGACACCATCAAGGGCACCGAGCGACTCCACGCCGACCTAACCTTCAAGGCGGACTCGGGGAAGGCGAACTTCACGATGCCCGACTGGGATGCGGTCGCCGAAAGACTGGAGATCCTCGGACCGGAGCGGGGAGAATTCCACATCCTCAACGGTCGGGTCAATGCGCTGTGGAACAACCTCGGTGACCAGATCCGGATGGCGTATCACGTCGACCGCTGGCCGGCGAACTTCGTCGAGGTCAATCCGTCAGACGCGGAAGCTGCCGGAATCGAATCCGGCGACTGGGTGCGGGTGTGGAGCGACAGGGTCATCGACCAGCTCGGCGACGAGATGGCGGCCGAGGTGACGTTGCTGGCATATGTCACCGATGCGGTCCCAGCAGGGGTCCTGTACTCCTACTTCAACTATCCCGGCCAGCCCATCAACAACCTGGTGTCCGCCGACACCAAGCTGCAGCCACTCAACTTGCGGTACAACTTCAAGTTGGCTCGCGGCAAGATGGAATACCTCGGACCATCGGAGTACAAGACGGACTTCCGCATGAGCTTCGCTCCAAGGAACATCGTCTAGCTGACGTCGCTCATCCCCGCCGTTGTGGTCGGTGGGGATGAGGGTGGTCATGCGGCTTGAACGCGCGTGGTCACGCGTGTGGCAACGAGAGCTGCTCCGGAATGGAGGTGTTCGCGTCGAGGTACCCGAGCAGGTCATCGGGTGATCGCATCGCCACCGCTCCCAGCTCCACCAGCCGGGCGTTGCCCGGACCTTCACCCGGTCCAAGCCAGACGGCAACCACGCCGTTTCGTGCCCGGAGCGCCTCGGCGGCCCCGCTCCAGGATTCGCCGGAGTCCACACCAGAAGCGATGACCACCGTGACCTCGCTCATGGCGTAGATCAGCTTGTTGCGAGCCTTTGCCGATTCCGGACGGAGGGGTGCCTCCGGAGCTTCTTGACTGACCAACGTCGTGTTGCCGGAATCGAGCGCTCGCAGAATGTCGGGAGAGCGAATTCGGGCCTGTAGCGAGTCGGCGATCATCGCCACCACCCTGCCGCCACTCGAGAACGCGGCGTTGAGGGCGAACTGGTCGACGCCGCGTCCGCCGCCCGACACGACCGTGTGGCCCGCCTCTACCGCTGCCCTGGCGAAGTCGGCTGCCACCTTTGCGCCTTCCTCCGAGACGTTGCGCGATCCGACGATGGCAATGCCGCGCCGCATCAGGGTGGGTGTCGGTCCCACCCCGAAGATGACGGGCGGCGCAAGCTTCCCGAGGCGGTCGGACAAGACGGTCGGGTAGTCGACGTCGGCGAGTGTGAGCGTCCAGATCCCCTTGTTCTCGAGGTCGGCTGCTGCCACGGTTGCAGCAGGCGCGGTTCGGAGGAGTTCGTGTACGAAGTTGGCGAGGTCATCAGGAACACCGGGCAGCGCAGGGTCGAAGTCGGGTGCGAAGACTTCAGCGAGCCGCAATCCGGCATCGGCCAAAGCTGTCGAGAACTGATGCCATCTCGTGGGCGACAACGATGGGCGGCTGCCGTCGCCGAGCCTCGTGGTGAGAGCGATCACCGCTTTGGCGTTGTCCGAGAAGGCCATCAATCCGCTTTCGTCGACGCATCCGCCAAAGCCAGAGCGTAAACCGGACCCGCTCCGGCGCCGCTCAGTTTGTTGCCCACCACCGTGAACGTCCACTTCGAGTCGAACATGTCGTCGATCAGTAGGACCGGTCCGCGCCGAACATCAGCGATCTCGAAGGCCTGTAAAACGTTGCGGGCCTGCTGGAAGCTGTTTTCCATTGCGCTCTGAAGCGGCGTTTCCTTGGTGCGGCGCACGGCATCGATATACGGCAGGCCGAGACGGTCAGCCACCGCGGCAGCGAACCCCGAGATGAGGCCCGGATGATGTTGAGACGGAACGCAGGTGACCCACTCCGGTGACGGGTCAGGCATCCACGCCGTCACATACGAGACTGTGGCTTCGACAACCTCTTCTGAGAACTTCTTGTCTCGATACTTGCCCCACTCCACCTGGCGAGCGAGTCCGGGGTCACCCCATCGCGTCAGCGCTCGACCTACAGCGATGTTGTGCGTCTTGAGGTCGAGCTCGCTCGTG
>JABDJC010000201.1 GCA_013003395.1 Acidimicrobiia bacterium | reverse complement strand
CGTGCTGATCGCCGTATCCGACACCGGTCCAGGGATCGATCCGGAGGACGTACCGCGGCTGTTTGATCGCTTGTACGTGGCGCAGAAGTATCGGCCAGTGCGCCCTGAGGGCAGCGGACTCGGCCTGGCTATCGTCAAGCAGTTGTGCGAAGCCATGAACGGTGCCGTATCTGTCGAGAGCCGGCTCGGTGTCGGCACCACGGTCACGGTTCGGCTTCCCGTCGGTGAGGTTTGGTCGAGTCATTCGGCTGACGGCTGAGTCATCCGGTGGTGCGCTGGTCGCTAGGGAAGATCGCACCGGTACGATTCTCGGATGCTCGAAACCATTCTCGACGCGACTCGAGCGCGTCTCCCCGATGTGAGGCAGCAGCGGTCCGGCTACCAGGCCGCCGTTGCCGCGATGCCTCGGGCGCTCGATTTTGCGGTGGCGCTGAGCGCGCCTGGGCTGTCGGTCATTGCCGAGATCAAGCGGCGGTCTCCTTCTGCCGGTGCAATATCGCTCGACATCGATCCTCCGCGTCAGGCAACCGAATACGTAGCCGGTGGAGCGTCGGCGATCTCCGTATTGACGGAACCGGATTTCTTCGGAGGGTCGCTCGAAGACCTGGCGGCGGTGCGCGCCGCAGTTGACGTCCCGATCCTGCGCAAAGACTTCGTGATCGACGAGGCGCAGATCTGGCAGGCTCGTGCGTACGGCGCCGACGCCATCCTGCTGATCGTTGCGGCCCTGACAACCGACGAACTTCGGCATCTGCTCGAGGTCGCCGATTCTGCAGGCGTGGCCGCTCTCGTCGAGGTCCACACCGCCTCTGAAGCCGAGACCGCTGCCGCCGTTGGTGCGTCAGTTGTAGGCGTTAACAACAGGGACTTGAAGACTTTCGTGACCGATCTGGCAACAGCCGAGACGTTGTATCCATTGGTCGCCGGCGCCCAGGTGAAAGTAGGGGAGAGCGGCGTGAGCGATCCGATCGGTGCGGCCAGAATGCGGTCTGCCGGCTACGACGCGATCCTCGTAGGTGAGGCGCTCGTGCGCGCTGCTGATCCTGCTGCTCTCGTCGCAGAGCTGAGATCAGCATGAGCGCCGCGGCGACCTGGGTGAAGGTGTGCGGGCTCACGCACCGTGACGACGTCTCGATCGCGGTCGATGCCGGCGCGGATGCCATCGGCTTCAACCTCATGCCGGAGTCTCCTCGGTACGTTTCGATAGACACCGCCGCCGAACTGGTTCCGAGTGCTGAGGTGGTCACGAGCGTGCTGTTGACGGTGGATGTCACGGTCGGCGAAGCACTCCACGCCTTGGCGGCGACCGGAGCCGGTGGGGTTCAGCCGTACGGTCGACACGCCGCCGACGTTGCGCATTTCGCGGCGCGGGCAGGCCTGCTCGTGCTGTGGCCCGCCCACGCAGTCGATCGGGAGTCGGTTCTTGCCATCCCGAACGACCAGACACCGCTGCTCGACACCCCTGACAACGCGGTTCGCGGTGGGACCGGACGCGTGTTCGACTGGTCCACCACCAGCTATCTGGAGCGCGACTTTGTACTTGCAGGCGGACTTGGACCAGACAACGTGCGAGCGGCAATTGCCGCGGTGCGGCCGTGGGGCGTCGATGCGTCGTCCGGTCTCGAGTCAGTTCCCGGTCGGAAGGACCCCGGTAAGGTGCTCGCCTATGTCGAGGAGGCCAAGTCATCGTGAAACTTGATCGTCCTGATGAGCGCGGTTGGTTTGGCGAATACGGCGGGCGATTCGCACCCGAGACGTTGATGCCGGCTCTGCTGGAACTCGAGTCGGCGTTCGACGACGCGTGGAGTGACGACGGCTTCGTGGCCGACTTTCACGGCTTGTTGCGGAACTACGTCGGCCGTCCCACTCCGCTGTACGAAGCCAGCCGTTTGTCCGAGGAACTCGGGATCCGAGTCCTGCTCAAGCGTGAAGACCTCGCACACACCGGCGCCCACAAGATCAACAACACCATCGGGCAGGCGTTGCTCGCCAAGCGGATGGGAAAACCCCGGATAATCGCGGAAACGGGCGCCGGTCAGCATGGCGTGGCCACGGCGACGGCATGTGCACTTCTCGATCTCGAGTGCGTCGTCTACATGGGAGCCAAGGACATAGAGCGGCAGGCGTTGAACGTCTATCGCATGAAGCTTCTCGGAAGCAACGTCGTGCCAGTGCATTCAGGTGCCGGGACGCTCAAGGACGCCGTATCGGAGGCGATGCGTGATTGGGTCGCGACCGTTTCGGACACCCACTACATCATTGGTTCGGTCGTCGGGCCACATCCGTTTCCGTATCTCGTTCGCGAATTCCAGCGCGTCATCGGCGACGAAGTGCTCAAACAGCTCGGCGGAGACATTCCCGATGTCGTCGTCGCCTGCGTCGGCGGCGGATCGAATGCCATGGGCATCTTCTACCCGCTGGCAGGAACCGGCGCGGAACTCGTCGGCGTCGAAGCGGGCGGTTACGGCATCAAGAGTGGTGAGCACGGTGCGTCTCTGGTGGCCGGCTCGTCTGGCGTGTTGCACGGCGCGATGACCTACATGTTGCAGGACGGCGAAGGCCAGGTCGTCGAGGCCCACTCGCTGTCGGCCGGGCTCGACTATCCGGGCGTCGGCCCAGAGCATTCCTTCTTCAAAGATGCCGGCGTGGCTCGCTACGTCTCGATAACCGACGACGAGGCGCTGGAAGGCTTCGATCTGCTGTGCCGAACGGAGGGCATCATTCCAGCGCTCGAGTCGGCCCACGCCATCTCGTGGATCTCGAAAGCCCGTGACGAGCTCGCAGGAAAGACCGTCGTGTTGAACTTGTCCGGTCGCGGCGACAAGGACGTGCAGCAGATTGCTCAACACCGTGGCGACTGAGGCTCTGGCAGAAGCGTTCCGCAAGGCTGCAGCGGAAAACCGTGCCGTGTTGTTTCCCTATCTGACTGCCGGCCTTCCTGACGTGGCCGGTTCAGTGAAACTGTTTCAGGCCATGAGCGACGCCGGAGCCGATGGATTCGAGGTCGGCATTCCGTACTCTGATCCGTTGATGGACGGCCCCACGATCCAGGAGGCAGGGGAGCGAGCGTTGGCGGCGGGCGCCACCATGGACACGGGCCTCGAGGTCGTGCGCCAAGTCGTCGAATCAACGGGCAAACCGGTGCTGGTGATGACGTACGTGAATCCCGTACTGCGGATGGGCGTCACGAGGTTCATGGAGCGCATCGCGCAAGCCGGAGCGTCAGGTGTGATCGTGGCGGATCTCCCGGTGGACGAGGCCGATCCGTTCCTCTCTGCCGCGGACGCGTTCGGAATCGGGGTTGTGCTGTTCGCCGCGCCGACCATCGATGAGGCGCGACTCCGTTTGGTCGCCGAGAGCAAACCGCTCTTCATCTACGGCGTCGCGGAGCTCGGGGTCACCGGCGAGCGGGTCGATCGAAGCACTCACGCGCCCGAACTGGCACGCAGGGTCCGAGCCGCCACTGACATCCCGTTGGTGATGGGCGTCGGCATCTCGACCCCAGCACACGCCTCGGCGGCCGCAGAAGTCGCCGACGGCGTCATCGTTGGCTCGGCAATCGTGCGCTGCGTCCTCGACGCCGCTGACCAGGCAGCGGCGGAGGCCTCTGTGGCCCGTCTCGTCACGGAATTGGCGGCCGCCGTACGCCGGTGACCACATAGAGTGGTAACTAGTTACTGAGGGTGTGCGGAATTTCGTTCTGCCAATTCCGAGCCATCCAGCCGATCATGAGGGAGTCGGTTTTGCGGCTCCCGCAGTCGCAACTCGGTCACGGGGGCGGCCATGCGGCCCAACGGTTCCAACGCACCACACCCTGGGTCGTGTGGTTTGCCCCTGTGGGTTCTACCTGGCTCCTCCGTGACAACCGACGCCAAGCTCTCTCTCGAAAGTCGCAGTGGCGCTGACCACGCGCCGCAGACCCACGAGCAACCGCTGGATGGAGAACGCGTGCGAGGTGGGCGCCGTCAAGCGGCGACATGCGTGCTTTCGTACCGGGAGGGGGACTCGAACCCCCACGGGCTTGCGCCCAACGGATTTTGAGTCCGCCGCGTCTACCATTCCGCCACCCCGGCGTGTTGGCATGATGTTAGGTCATTCGACCTATTTCCAAATTCGCCGCCTTCCCGCACAATCTCTGAGGGATAGTGACGGCTCCGAGGCCTCGCCGTGTCATCCCGGAAAGGTGCGTTTGCGTTGAAACTGCTCCGCAGACTCCGCGGGTCCGAAAGTGGTGCCGCGCTCGTCGAAATGGCGATCGTTTCGATGATCCTGTTCACGATGATCTTTGGCATCGTCGAGTACGGACTCGCCTTCTCGAAACGCCTCACTGTCGCCAACGCCACCGAAACGGCCGCACGAGTCGGCTCGGGTGTGGTCGGGTCCACCGTCAACGCCGACATCGCCATCCTGAGCGCGCTCGAAGGTGCAATCAATTCAGGCGTGGCTCAAGACATCATTCACGAGGTGTGGATCTACGAAGCCGACGTCGACGGCAATTGGACCGGCAACACGGATACTCGCAACCGCTACCTCTTCGATCTGACCGACCCGAATTGTCACTGGTCGCCGTGCCCCGACCCGGCCGAGTCGGGTGTGGCTGGTCCGTGGGACCCCGGACTCAGAAGCACGAGTCTCTCGTCTGGCCTCACGATCATCGGCGTTCGGGTCTTCTTCGAACACGAGTGGATCACCAGTTTCCTCGGCTACGACGATCTGGACTGCAACGACGGATCGTCCGACCCGCCTTCCGATTGTTGGGCGGACACCGCAGTGATGCGCATGGAGCCGCAGAGTGAGTGAACGCCTGGTCCGCTGGGTCAAGTCACGACTCGGCGAAGACCAAACGGCGCGAGAGCGAGGCACGGTCATCGTGCTGTTCTCGCTCGTCCTCACGATCCTGATGGGGATGGCGGCGCTCACCGTCGACGTCGGTTGGCTGTATTACACAGGAGCTCGCGCCCAGCGCGCGGCCGACGCTGCAGCGCTGGCCGGCGTGGTTCACCTCCCGTCTCTGGCCCCGATCGTCGGCGGTCACCCGGCTCATGACATCGCCATCGACATCGCCACCCGAAACGGTTTCGCCCACGGCGTCGACTCTGCGGTCGTCACGCCCGCTGCGGTTCCCGGTTCGAGGTTTCGATTCCAGGTCACGATCCAATACGACGCTCCGACCTTCTTTCTGAAAGTCTTTGGCATCGATCCGCAGCAGATCACCCGCACGGCCCTGGCAGAGCACCTACCCGCGATCCGCCTGGGCGGCCGCGGCAACGACATCGGTGTGCAATCATCGGACGGCTACTGGATCGCCGTGAACGGTGATGTGACCTCGGCCGAGCAAGGCGACCACCTGGCAACCCAATGTTCGAACAGCGCGGCCGACGTGAATACGAGCGGCTGCAACTTCGCCAACACCCACCATCAGGATCCGGCGTATTACTACGGAGTCGAGCTGGCGACGACAGGTCTCGACCTTGACATCTACGACGCTCCCGGATTCGACTACGACCCGACCTATGCAGGCAACGAACACTTCGACATCAACTGGACGCCGACCACCTCGGCGCACACGACCACGTACACGTTGTACCCACCCGACGCGAGTCCCAACGATCCGACCGACAACCGCAATCAGCCCGCGGTCTGCTCGGTGACCTTCGACCATGCGAGCTCCGCGACCATCAACGATCCATTCGGGCTCGGCACCATCGACAAGGCCACCTACGAATCGACGTATCGAGGGCAATGGACCGACTTCTGCGACGATCCCTCGGCGGCGCCTGGACAGTACGTCATGGAGATCATCGTTTCAGCTGGGAACACGTCGAACACGTTCTCGATGCGTGAGACGACTCCGTCGAGCCGGGTGTTTGCGATCGAGTGGATCTCCGTCCACGGCAGCAACGACGGCTCGAAGTTCGATCTGGCCGAAGTTCCGCCCGAGTACGTGAACAGAAAGATCACCGTGTCGTTGTACGACCCAGGCGAGAACGACGGCGATTCATTTGTGACGATCACTCAAGAGGGAACCCCGCGCGACTGCCAATACCGAGTGCTCGACCTGTTCGGCAACGAGGTGCAAGGCTGGCAACCCGACGACGACGCCGGCCCGAACTGCACGATCCAAACGTCAGACGCCACGAACACCGGCTGCGCTCCAGGCTCGGGTGACCCTACGGACTGCGTCATGTACAACGGTCTGTTTCTAGAGGTCTTGTTCGACCTCACGGGATACTCGTGCACCATCGGAACGGACTGCTACTGGGTGGTCGACTACAACTACGACGGTCCAACAGTGTCAGACCGAACTACATGGGGTATCCGCGTCGCGGGTCAACCGGTGCACCTGTTGCCCGGTACAATCGCCCCGTGAGACCCGGCCGCAAAGAACGCAAGATCCTGCGCCTGAATGACGAGATCGCCGCGCTCGAGTACGCCGCCGAGCTGGCTAGAGAAGAACTCATCATGCATCAACACCTCGATGACGATGCGCAACGTGACGCCGCAGTCTCCAGCAATCCGATTGACCTCGCTGACGCCAAAGAAACAGCGGGAGACGTGGTGAGAGCCCAGTCGGTGATCGACAAGATGAACAGCGACCGTGCTCGACTGGTCGCCAAGCGGGACCAGCTGCTCAGCCGCCTCGACTGAGCGAAGCCATCCCTGACGACGGCGGATCGGCCACAAGGTCCCCTCCTAAGATGGCAGCCATGCCGACCATCGCGCTCCTAGACGGACACAGCCTCGCCTATCGCGCGTTCTACGCGCTCCCAGCAGACCTCGCGACGAGCGCCGGACAGGTGACGAACGCCGTCTTCGGCTTCACCTCGATGCTCATCAAACTGCTCGGAGATGAAAACCCCGAAGCGTTGGTCGTTGCTTGGGACGTCCGGGGTCCGACGTTCCGGTCGGAACGGTATCCCGAGTACAAGGCGCAGCGCGAGAAGGCGCCGGACCTGTTTTCGTCGCAGCTTCCGCTGATCCGGGAGGTCCTCGATTCGCTGAAGATCCGACAGGTCGGAGTGTCAGGCGTCGAGGCAGACGACGTGATCGCGACGCTTGCGACCTCGTCGAAACGCGACGGCTGGGACGTCGTCGTCGTGACGGGCGATCGAGACTCGTTTCAGCTCATCGAACCAGGCATCCGAGTCTTCTACACCAAGCGCGGCATCTCCGACACGGTCGACGCAACTCATCACTGGGTCGAAGAGCGCTACGGGATTCCCGCCACGTCGTACGTCGAGTACGCCGCGCTGCGAGGCGATCCCTCGGACAATCTTCCCGGCGTCGCCGGGGTGGGTGAAAAGACCGCCGCGAAGCTATTGACGAACTACGGCTCGCTGGAAGGCATCTACGACCACCTCGACGAGATGACTCCCAAGTTGCGCGAGAACCTCGAAGCGAGTCGCGAACAGGTTTTCCTCAATCGCGAACTCATGAAGCTCGTTCGGGACGTAGAGCTCGAAGTGGACGATCCCGCCGAATTCACTCGCCAACCGTGGGACCACGCAACGGTCCTGGAGGTGTTCGACGGCCTCGCCTTCAGGACGCTGTGGGAACGCCTGAACGAGCTCGGTGAAACCGGAGGGGCGACCCCAGGCGCCGGCGGGGGAGAAGTGCTCGACGTCGAGGTGGTCACGGTCACCGATCCCGAAGCGATCACCGCCCTCGGAACGGGACGGATGACGATCGAACCGGTTTGGGAGGGCGAACAACTGATCGGCGTCGTCGTTGCCGGCCCTGGAGAGATTTGCAGCCATGTAGCGGTGGACAAGCTCGATGCGTTGGCAGGCGCCCTGGCAGACCCGTCGGTTCCGAAGGTGCTCCACGACGCCAAGCCTTTCGTGAGCGCGATTCTGCAGCGAGGGCTCGAGTTCGACGGCCTCGAAATGGACACCGCACTCGCCGCCTACTTGATCAACCCGGCTCAGCGAAGCGCCGACCTGGTCGACTTGGCGTCACGAGAGCTTGGGCTCGAAGTGGACTCCGTGGATCGAACCGAAGAGGCCACCGCCAGTCAAGGTGCGTTCGATTTCGATGCAACGGGACCCGACCTCGAAGGCGCCGCTCGTCGCGCAGTCGCCGTGCAACGGCTGACCGAGCGGCTCACCGAGCAGGTGGAGGCTCGCGGGGAGATCGACCTCATGTCGGAAGTTGAACTGCCGCTTGTTCCGATTTTGGCCGCGATGGAGCACCGAGGCATCGGAGCCGATCGCGAATACCTTCTGGAATTGCGTGAAGATCTTCGCGCTCGCTTGGCCGATCTCGAGTCCGAGATCTACGAAGCGGCCGGCGAACCCTTCAACATCAATTCCACCCTCCAGTTGCGGGAGGTGCTCTTCGAGCGACTCGAACTGCCGATACTGAAGAAGACACCGAAGGGCGTTCCGTCCACGGATGCGTCCGTGCTCGAGCAACTGGTCGACAAGCATCCGATGGTCGGGCACCTGTTGTCGTACCGCGAACTGGAAAAGCTTCGCTCGACCTACGTCGACGGCCTACTGCCGTTGATCGAGTCAGACGGCCGAATTCATGGGCGCTTCAACCAGATGGCGGCGGCAACCGGGCGCCTCTCGTCGGAGCGGCCGAATCTCCAGAACATCCCGATTCGTTCTGAGGAGGGAAGGGCGATACGTCGAGCGTTCGTCGCTGCTGAAGGCATGCATTTCGTGGTCGCCGACTACTCACAGATCGAACTGCGGATATTGGCTCATCTGTCAGGCGACGAGGGACTCCTCACCGCGTTCCGCAACGATGAGGACATTCATCAAGCCACGGCCGCTCGAGTGTTCGACATCGACGCCGCCGACGTGACCAACGACCAGCGCCGGACCGCCAAGGTCATCAACTTCGGACTCTTGTACGGCATGGAAGCCTTCGGGCTTGCGCAACGGTTGGAGATCGGCAGAGACGAGGCACAAGCGCATGTCGACGCCTATTTCAAGCAGTTCCCCGACGTACAGGAATTCATGCAAGGCATCGTCGGCGAGGCGAAGTCGACTGGCTACACCACCACTTTGCTTGGCAGAAGACGGTATCTCCCGGAATTGGCGAGCTCGAACTTCAGGAATCGACAGATGGGGGAGCGAATGGCGCTCAACGCCCCGATCCAGGGTTCTGCCGCAGACATCATCAAGAAGGCGATGGTGGTTCTCGAGCCCCAGCTGGCTGATCTCGGTGCACAGATGTTGCTCCAGATTCACGACGAGCTGGTCCTCGAGGCGCCGTTGGATCGAATCGACGACACGCTGACGCTCATCACCGACGTGATGGAGAGCGTCGTCGAACTCGCGGTCCCGCTACGAGTCGATGTTGCGTCTGGACGAAGCCTGGCTGACTGCAAGTCCTGATCGAGAAGGATCAGGTTTCCCCCTCAGAGCGCCTGTGTTAGCCTGATGTGCTTCCCCGGTAACCCGTTCGTATGCGGTGCATGGGGATGTCCAAATTCACCTAGGAGACGACGACTCTTTCATGGAAAATCCGACCATCGACGACACGAACAACACCCCCGGTGAGGCAGCAGAGACTGCCACCGAGGTGACGGCGGAAGCCGTCACCGAATCCGCGGCAGCCGCTGCGGAAAGCACCCTTCCGGCTGAGACCGCAGAGGTCCCCTCCGAAGGGCTGGGGGGCGATGCTGTCGACGTGGAGAGTCCCAGCGCTGAAGCCGTTGCAGCCTCCGCCGAGACTGCTCCAGAAGAAGTGGCTGCTGCCCCTGCTCCTGTAGCGTCGGCTCCGGTCGAAGAAGCGCCTGAAACTGCCGCCGCTGCTCCGGCATCGGAGACTCCAGCAGCTGAAGCCGCGGCCGTTGAGCCCGCAGCCGTTAAGGCGCCGGCTCCTGACGCCGAGGCACCTGCTGCTGTAGAAGAGGCGCCGGCGCCGTACGAGCCGATTGTCGAACGACCGGCCATCACCGCGCCTTCTGACGTGGGCGACATCGGTGACAGCCCTTCCGAGGAGGATTTTCTTGCCGCGGTCGAACGCACGGTGTTCGAGTTCAAGGAAGGCGACATCGTCGCCGGCAAGGTCGTGCGTGTCGATCCTGACGAGGTGCTCGTCGACATCGGTTACAAGACCGAAGGCGTCATCCCCGTCAAAGAATTGTCCATCCGCA
>JABDJC010000199.1 GCA_013003395.1 Acidimicrobiia bacterium | reverse complement strand
AGCGACGGGAGTCCACGCGCTCACTCAGTGCATCCATCGAGGCAACGACGTCGGCTCGGGTCCGCTCCACGTAGAGCAGTCCACCCTCGACCAGTTCACTGTCGCCGACTCCCGCCATGTCGAATCGGAACGACGAGTAGCCCTTGGCCGCGAGCCTCCGCGCCACAGCGACATGTAGCCGGTTCGGCCCGACACGATGCAGCAGACCTGCGTTGAGGAGGACGATTGTCGGAGCGTCTGGACGTGGATGATCTGGAACCGTCAGGATGCCGAGCAGGTTGCGGTTCTCGCCGAAGTAGATGATCTGTTCGTTCATCGTTCGTCCATGATGGCGACGATCCGAGCCGGGATGCGGGTTGGAAGCAAGGCTGCCTGCGCCGACGCCAAATCGCTCCATCCGCCGGCATCTTCGAGGATTTCGTGGGTGAGATTGCCGCCCGGGGCCTCCGCCAGCGATCGGTGGCTCTGGTCTACCTGCGACGAAATCACCACTCCCGGCGTGTCCAGTCCGTTCGCTCCGAGATCGATCGAGCCGAGCGATGCTCTCAGCGCCGGGGGATACGGCGTGCCGAGGAGTTCGTCTCCTGACGCCTCGAGAGAGACTCTCGGGCCGCCGCGAGTTGCCAACATCTCCGCATGCATCGTTGCCAGCGCGGTCAGATAGTGCCGGCCGTCCACCACCGGGTCCCACATGATGAGCTGGTCGATCTCGGCGCCTTGGGCTGCGGCGAGCGCCGCGAAGGTCGCTCCGTGTCGGATGCCGACCGCCGTCACCTGGTCGACCCCAGACACGGATTTCAGCTCCGCCGCAGCAGAAGTGACGTCCGCCAGCCATCGATCGACGTCGCCCTCGTTGCTGTCGCCTGCCGAGTCTCCGGTTGCGAAGTAGTCGAAGCGAAGGACGTGGTACCCGGCTTGAACCAGCAGGCGGGCGACTTTCCGGGTCGTCCAGTGGGTGCGCATGTATTCCCAGCCGATCGGAGGGCAGATGACCACGGCTTCCGATCGTGGTGTTCCACCAGTGGGGGCGTAGTGGATGCCGAAGAGCGGACTGTCGCTTGGTCCGAAGAAGTAGGCGCTTGTCCCGACTGTCTGGGCCGCCCGGTCGTCGGCAGCAGTTTCCGTGGTCGCTGTTGTCGACGTCTCTGCGATCACCTCAGGGAGGGCAGCGGCCGCCTGTTCGAGCGTGTTGAGGAGAAGCACCCTGGGGCTGAGGCGATGCCCGGTTTCTGTGTTCAGGCGAGCGATGAATTGCATCGCCAGGATCGAGTGTCCACCGAGGTCGAAGAAGTTGTCACGCATGCTGACCCGGTCGATGCCAAGCAACTCGGCGGCAACACGAGCCACGAGTTCTTCTCGCTGACCCACTGGCGCACGAAAGCCCGCAGTTCTGGTGACGTCGCCGATCGTATCGGGCAACGAATCACGATCGAGCTTGCCGTTGGTGGTGAGCGGCAGCTCGTCGATACGCACGAGGTGCTGGGGCGTCATGTACTCGGGCAGGTGCACCGCGAGGTGCTCGCGAAGTGCGGTGACGTTGGGGGTTCCTCCCGACGCCGGCACGAAGTAGGCGACCAGTCGCTGGTCGCCCGGATGCGGCTCACGGATGGCGATGGCGCAGGCGGCGACGGCGTCGTGCTGACTGAGCACGGCCTCGATCTCCCCGGGTTCGATGCGAAAGCCCCGCAGTTTCATTTGATCGTCGGCTCTGCCGAGGAATTCGAGATCGCCGTCTTGCCTTCGCTTGGCACGATCGCCAGTGCGGTACATCGGTCGATTCGTTCGTGGCTCCTTGATGAACGCGACAGAGGTGAGGTCGTCGCGTCCAAGGTATCCCTGAGCAACTCCAGCGCCCGCTACATAGAGGTCCCCGGCAAAACCCGTCGGGACATCGGCGAGGGTTTCGTCGAGCACGAACAACTGCGTGTTGGCGATTGGTGCACCGATCGGTACCGAGGTCTCGACGTCAGTCGCCGGATCGAAGCGATGAATCATGCATCCGACGGTGGCCTCGGTCGGGCCGTACTCGTTGTAGAGCGCCAGTTGTGGATTGGACGCGGTCACGGATCGGGCGAGTTCCGTCGTGAAGTCCTCCCCTCCGACGACGAGGGCGCGAATGCGGCTGGTGTCGAGGAGGCCGGCGTCGAGCAGCGCGAGGTGGGACGGCGTCAGCTTCACGACGTCCACGAGGTCGTCGTCGAACACATCGACCACCGAGAGGTCACGGGCTGACTCGTCCGGGTAGATCACGATGGTTCCACCTGAGACGAGCGGCACGAACATCGACGTCACCGTGAGGTCGAACGAAGGCGAGGTGTGCAGCGGGAAGCTGGTTGCGGTGCCGTCACCGTATTGCTGGTGAGCCCACGAGACGTAGTTGGCCAGGCTGCGGTGCGAGACCATCACGCCTTTGGGAGTGCCCGTCGAGCCAGAGGTGTACATCACATACGCCTCGGTGTCGCCGCTCGATGTGACGTGAGCGTCGGTGGATGGACGGGTGAGCGCGTCCACTCTGAGTTCCGTGACGACGTAGTCGCCAGTACTGGTCGAGTCGGTGAGCACCATCTCGGCACCACTGTCCTCCAAGACGAAGTTCACGCGACCGCTCGGATGATGGCGATCCATCGGCACGTATGAACCGCCGGCTGCGAGCACGCCGAGAATCGCTGCGATCAATTCGGGCGACCGCGCCATGTGAATCCCGACTCGACCCACGGTTTCACCGGTATGGGAGCGAACACCGTCAGCGACCGTGCGAACGAGGTGATCGAGTTCGCGGTACGTCACTTCGCTATCACCCATACGTATGGCAACCTCGTCAGGCACGTGTTCGACCGTGTTGCGGAAAGCCTGGACGACGTTGTCATAAGGAATTGGCGACTCGGTGGTGTTCCACCGGGTGACTGCTTTCCGTTCGGTCTCCGTGAGCATGTCGAGCGAGCGAACGGTGGCCTCGGGATGGGTGACGATGGACTCCAGGAGCGTTGCGTAGTGCTCGAGGAGGGTCGGAGCCATCGATCGCTCGAATCCGGCCGCATCGAAATCCATTTCGACGCTGATGACATCGGTCGCCTCGACCGTGAACGAAACCGGAAAGCTGGTCCGCCCGTACCCAGCTGTCGTGCGGTACTTGAGTGTGTGACCCTCCGACATGTCGGCGCCGCCGAACCCCCAGAAGGCAAACAACGTGTCGGTCAACGTCACGCCGGTTCCGAGGTCGGTCCAGGACTGCACCGACGGCATTGGCGTGTACTCGTGTTCGATCACGTCTGCCTGTCGGCTCTGGACTTCTCGCAGCCAGCTTGCCGCCGATGCTTCCGGGTCGATCGGTAGCCGAAGCGGCAGGGTGTTGATGAACATGCCGACCATCGACTCGACGCCGGCCAGCATGTACGGACGCCCTGAAGCGACGACGCCCAGGGCGACGTCAGCTTTGCCGACATACCTTCCGAGCAGGAGCGTCATTCCGCCGACGAGCATGGTGTTGAGGGTCAGCCGGCGTTCCCGGGCGAAGGTTCGCAGGCGATCACTGAGGTCGCGTCCGAGTGAGTGGCTGATCCGGACGTACGTCGACGACTCGTCGCCGATTGGAGCGATGCTCATGCGTGTCGGCGTGGAGAAGCCGGAGAAGTGGTCACGCCAGAAGGCTTCTGTGGCTTCGTCGTCTCGTTCCTCGAGCCAGCGGATGTAGTCGCCGTAGGGCCGAGAGGTAGGGAGGTCTGGCGTCTCGCCAGAGATGAGCTGTTCATATGCGCTGAACACTTGCTGAAGCACGAAAGTGGCAGACCACCCGTCCTCGGTCAGGTGGTGTTGGCTCCAGACGAGTTCGTGGAGCTCGGCGCCGACCTTGAACAGCAACAGTCGCATGACCGGAGGTGCGTCGAGCTGGAACCTGGTCCGGCGGTCGGCCTCGATCGACGCTTCGATAGTGCTGGTTCGTTGGTGAGCGTCCGTCGACCCGGTCAGGTCGGTGAACTCGACCTCGACGTCGATCCCTCGACAAACGATCTGCGCCGGGACGCCCGAGCCGTCCCAGACAAACACCGACCGTAGGGCTGGATGATGCGCGACAACTCGTGACCACGCGTCTTGAAACGCAACCAGATCGAGCGGACCGGCGATCTCGAGCCGCTGCTGGATGACGTACAAGTCCTCAGCGTCCGACGCCACGGCATGGAAGTACATCGCTTCCTGGAGCGGTGACAGTCGGTAGACGTCCTCGATCGGATTGGGCTCGCCGATGAGCGCTTCGAGTCGCGCGGAGTGTCCAGCGAGCTGCTCGTCCGTGAGCGGCGAGTCTTGGAATGGTCGCGAGGCTTGCAGGGTGGCTCTCCAAAGAGGTGCGGGCGTGGCATGGTAAACATCGTCATCAAGCAACCAAGCTGAGAGATTTCCTGTGACCAAGGCATCGAGTAGCGATTCTCCTACGGCCGAAGTGGACGTTGCTGTGGCCTTTGCGAGTCTGTTGCCGGACATCGTTGCGGTTGTCACGATGTCAGGCGCGGGCGACTCGGGGGTGGTCCTGCATCCAGAGGAGGCGGACCGGCTTCCTTCGAGAGTCTTGCCGAGCAGACGACGTGACTACACGTTGGGTCGGCACGCTGCACGGCAAGCATTGGTCCAGATTGGAGTCACTCCCGGTCCGATACTGACGGGGGAGCGTCGCGAACCGCTGTGGCCCGATGGCGTCGTGGGTGCGATCAGTCACGCGGCTGGGGTTGTGACGGCAGCAGTTGCCCTCGAATCCGAATGCGGCGGCATTGGAATCGACCTCGAACATCGCGGGCGCTACTTTCCAGAACTCGTCGACCTCATCGCGTTCGGTGACGAACGGATCGCTATCAGAGGAGCCGAGGACCCGGTCGCAGCAGCGCTGGAACTCTTCTCGGCAAAGGAGAGCATCTACAAGGCCTTCTCGCCGCGAGTCGGTCGCTACTTCGGCTTTGCTGCGGCGCACGTCCACTGGGTGGACGACGGCATTGTCGCCAGACTGATTGAACCGCTGGACCGGATGTATCCGGCTGATCGCGACATTCCGGTGAACGTCGCCTGGGCAGGCGGCCTCGCCGTCACCGCAGTGGCGTTACCGCCGGACTGACCAGCAGGGCACGCAGAAGATCTAGCCCTCAGTGGGCCAGCCGGGCCATGTTGGAATGGCCTTGTCGATTTCGAACTCGACGTTGTAGGTCGCTGGAACCGCCCTCGTGAGCGCGATGATTTCGCTTCCACGTTCCAGAGCGATCGCCGTTCCATACGGAGCGACCTTGGAACCGGTCTTGACGAGGAGCGGGAGCGATCGGAGCTCGGCATCGTCCGATTCGTAGCCGCTGCCATGCTCGAGCAGGTCGGTCGGGTCGCTCACGACATACCTGGCCTCTTGCACCCTGCCCTCATCGGAGGCGGCGTCCCAAAGGGTGAGATCGGTGGATCGTCCGAACAGGAGATGAACCCCGGCCGCGGACAGGATTTGGTATAGCGACTGTGGTTGGCCGTGGGCCATCACCACGTGCACTCTCGGGACCTCGTATCGTTCCGACGCCATCTGGGCGGCGAGTACGTTGACTTCGGTGTTTGGCGTCACGGCGAGGAATAAGCTGGCTGACTTTACGCCGGCAAGTTCGAGAGTTGCCGTCTCCAGCACGTTTCCGCAGATCGCCTCGAAGCCGGAGTCTTCGGCGAATTCGCAACGGCTTGCGTTGCTGTCGATGACAGTGACCTTGGCGCCGCCACTCTGAAGCGCCAACGCCATGCGTAGTGCCGTTGGTCCTGCGCCAAGGATCACCACACCGGAGCGAGAGTCCTTGACGAGTGGCTGATGCTTCGAGAGCCAACGCACGGACCGAGTGAGCAACAGCGGATCGGCCGCAGTGGTGAAGATCGCCATGAACACCAACAGCGAGAAGACGTCGACCGAGATCAAGCCCTCGCTGAAGGCGATCTCGGCGACGATGATTTCAACGGCTCCTCGACCATTCATTCCGGTGCCGATCACCACCCCTTCGCGCCACCCGCGGCCGGTTGGGAGATAGAACAGAGCGACGCCGACGATCTTGCTGACCGTGGCCACCACTAGAACGGTGATCACCAGCAGCGGTCGGTCGAACACGACGTCGAAGGAGGCCTTGAATCCTGCGACCACGAAGAACACGGGAGCCAAGAAGCCGATCGAGATCGAGTGCGCAGCCTTTTGCAGTTCCTGACGGGCGTGATGCGGAAGCCCGCCTGCACCGAAGAACAGGCCGGCGA
>JABDJC010000174.1 GCA_013003395.1 Acidimicrobiia bacterium | reverse complement strand
CTCGATCTCGCCGACCGAGTACTCCATCACGTCGTACGCCGCGTCGCCGCGCCGCCCCTTCTCGCCGAAGTAGATGCCGCCAGTCAGCTCGCGTACCAACAAGATGTCAACGCCAGAGACGATCTCGCGTTTGAGCGGTGAGGCGTCTACGAGCGCTTCGTTCGCCTTGATCGGACGGAGGTTTGCGAAGAGTCCCAGTTCCTTGCGAATGGCCAGCAGACCTGCTTCTGGACGAGTCTTCGCGTTTGGATCGTCCCACTTGGGTCCTCCCACGGCCCCGAGCAGCACTGCATCGGCACCGCGGCATCCGTCGATCGTCTGGCTGGGCAGCGGATCGCCGAAGTCATCGATGGCGTTTCCACCGATCGGGAAGGTCGCAATGTCGAACGAGGCCACACCTACGGTCTCGAGCGCCTCGAGAACGGCAACTGCGGCGGCTGTGACTTCCGGGCCGATCCCGTCACCGGGTAGGACGGCAATCGAGCGCCGATCGGTCACGATGCGGCAGCCTTGTTCAGTGCAGCGACGAATGCTCGGGCGGATCCTTCAACGACGTCGGTGGACACTCCACGCCCAGAGAACGTATTGCTGTCGAGTTGGACGATGACGTCGACGGCTGCCATGGCGTCGGCGCCTGAAGTGACCGGGCTGACGCGATAGTCGATGAGCTCGGCGTCGAGATCGAATGCCGTACGCAGAGCGACGAAGGCCGCGTTCACCATGCCATCACCTCGAGCCGTTGCCTCGCGTTCGACGCCGCCCAACTCGATGGTCACGGTTGCGGATGGAATCTCGTGATTTCCCCCGGCAACGTGAATTGCCACCAGGTGCGCTTTGCCGGCGTCTGCGTCCGGTTCTTCCGACACGATGGCGAGAATGCCTTCTTCGGTGATTTCGCCCTTGCGGTCGGCCAACTCCTTGAAGCGAGCGAATGCCGCCGAGAAGTCGTCATCCTCCAGCGAGATGTCGAGGCGCTCGAGGGCGTCGGCGAACGCCGCGCGGCCCGAGTGCTTGCCCAGGATGATGCTGCTCGCCTGTCCAACGGACGCCGCGTCCATGATTTCGTAGGTCTCTCGATCCCGCAAGACGCCGTGTTGGTGGATGCCGGATTCGTGAGCGAACGCATTACGTCCGACGACAGCCTTGTTGTACTGCACCGGGTATCCCGTGAGGCGAGATACGAGCCTCGACGTATCGAACAGGTGCGTGGCGTCTGCGCCGATCTCGACGCCGAAGAAGTCTTCGCGTGTCTTGATCGCCATGATGATTTCTTCGGTCGAGGTGTTGCCCGCTCTCTCTCCGATGCCGTTGATGGCGCCTTCGATCTGACGGGCGCCGGCATGGATCGCCGACAACGAGTTGGCGACGGCCAATCCGAGGTCGTTGTGGCAGTGGGTGGAGATGATGATGTCGGTTCGATCGCCTCGGACCTCGCTGTACACCCGTCGCATCAACTCGACGAAGTCTGCAGGCACGGCATATCCGACGGTGTCGGGGATGTTGATCGTCGTGGCACCAGCCTCCACGGCGGCTTTGCAGGTGGCGATCATGAAGTCTGCGTCTGATCGAGTTGCGTCTTGGGGCGAGAATTCAACGTCATCGACGTACGAGCGAGCTCTCGTCACGCTTTCGGTCACCGCTGTCATGACCTGATCTCCGGTCATGCGGAGCATGCGTTCCATGTGGATCGGAGACGTGGAGATGAACACGTGGATGCGCTTGCGTTCGGCAGGGGACAGGGCATCTGCCGCCCGGTCGATGTCATCAGGATGCGTTCTCGCCAACGAGGCTATGACCGGTCCCTTGACGTTCTCTGCGATGGCGCGAACTGCTTTGTGGTCGCCATCAGAGGACGCCGCGAATCCGGCTTCGATGACGTCGACTTTCAACTTTGCCAGTTGGTGGGCGATCGCCAGCTTGTCCGAGGTGGAGAGCGCGATTCCGGGGGCTTGTTCTCCGTCGCGCAGGGTGGTGTCGAAGATGATCAGGCGGTCGTTGTCCAAGGTGGGTCCTTTCGTCGAAGCTGGGGAGGGGCGAGAGGTGCCGGACAGTCGAGTAGACCGCCCGGCTATCTAAGTGCCAGACCCACCAGCGCTCTCGTGGACGGGCGAGACCTACGTCGGCTTGGACCAGCTAGAGCCAAGATCATCACGTCGACCGGTGGATGCAGCGACACGTCGTTCAACTCCCGATGGCTTTCAAGCCGGAAGGAGCAGCGGCGCCAGGGTGTGACTCGCCGCGCCCGTCTTTTCTGAGAGCGATCCGACCCGACTTCACGAGTTCGATGATGCCGTAGGGAGAGATGAGCGAAAGGAAGTCGTTACAGCGTTCGGGCGAGTCGGCAATCTCGAACGTGATCGATGACGGCCCCACGTCGGCGGCCCTTGCGTCGAAGATCGACGCCGCGTCGAGCAACTCACCTCGCTGAGCGGCTGACGAGGAAACGCGTACGAGAATCACTTCCCGCTCGATTCCTTCGCCTGGCGCCAGTTCGGTGACCTTGACCGTGTTGATCATCTTGCGAAGCTGCTTGACGATCTGCTCCATCTCCGGGCCGTCGACCACGACGGTCATTCGTGACTGATCTGGCTCGACCGAGGGGCCGACCGTCAACGAGTGAATGTTGAATCCGCGCCGGGCGAACATCGATGACACCCTGGCGAGGACGCCTGGCTTGTTCTCGACCTGGACGGTGATGATGTGTTTCATGGCTGGCCAGGAAGATCGCGGAATCTGGCGATCACGTCGTCGTTGGATGCGCCGGCGGGCACCATCGGAAACACCATCTCGTCCGGATCGGCTTTGACTTCGACGACAACCGGCTGATCCTCGACGGCCAGCGCCTTTTCGAGCGCGGGACGCACATCGTCTCTCGAGTCGACGCGGATGCCGACACACCCCATCGCTTCTGCGAGCTTCACGTAGTCGGGAGTGTGAGTGGTGAGATCGACCGATGAATATCGCTCGTCGTAGAACAGTCGTTGCCACTGCTTGACCATGCCAAGGCTCGAGTTGTTCATCAGCACGACCTTCACCGGGATCTTCTCGATTGCCGCGGTGATGAGCTCCTGGAAGGTCATCTGGAAGCATCCGTCACCGTCGATGGCGATCACGGTCTTGTCTGGAACGCCGACTTGGGCGCCGACGGCGGCCGGCACCGCGTAGCCCATCGTCCCGAGGCCCCCGGAGTTGATCCACGTACGAGGACGTTCGAACTTCCAGAACTGGCTTGCCCACATCTGGTGCTGGCCGACACCGGCAACGATCGTTGCGTCTGGGGCGAGCTTGTTGAGTTCCTCGATGACGTACTGCTGTTTGAGCGGACCGTCGGCGGTCTGGTCGTACTCGAGTGGGTAGTCGCGCTGCCAGACCGACAGTTCCTCGAACCACGCCGTGTGCTCCGGTCGAGATCCGGCTTGGGCGTCGGCGAGTGCGGCGTCGAGCTGTTCGATCACAAGTCGGGCGTCTCCGACGATCGGCACGTCTGGCACCCGGATCTTGCCGATTTCGGCCGGGTCCACGTCGACGTGGATGATCTTGGCGCGTTGCGCGAAGCTGGCGGGATCGCCCGTCACGCGATCGTCGAATCGGGCTCCGAGTGCGACGACGAGGTCTGCTTCTTGTAGCGCTCTGATTGCGGTGTAGTGGCCATGCATTCCCGGCATCCCCAGGTGCAGCGGGTGCGAGTCCGGGAAGACGCCACGCGCCATGAGCGTCGTGACGACCGGAGCGTTGGCGCGTTCTGCGAACCGCAGGAGTTCCACTTCGCCTTCTGCCTTGAGCACTCCGCCGCCCACGTACAGCACCGGACGGTTCGCCGCCATCACGAGGTCGATCGCTGCGGAGACCTGACGTGCGTGGCCGTGGGTGCTCGGCTTGTAGCCGGGGAGATTGGTCCGGCCAGGTTGATGCCATTGCATCTGTGCGGTCAGGATGTCCTTGGGAAGGTCGACCAGGACCGGTCCGGGTCGACCCGTCGAGGCAACGTGGAAGGCTTCAGCGATGGTGTCAGGGATTTCGTCGACGTCGGTGACGAGATAGTTGTGCTTCGTGCACGGCATCGAGATGCCCCAGGTGTGTGCTTCTTGAAATGCATCGTTGCCGATGGCGGTAGTCGGCACCTGTCCCGTGATGGCGACCATCGGAACCGAATCCATGTAGGCGTCGGCAAGTGGCGTGATGAGATTGGTGGCGCCCGGCCCTGAGGTTGCGACAGTGACTCCGACCTTGCCCGTCGCCTGGGCGTACCCCTCTGCCATGTGCCCGCCGCCTTGTTCATGGCGTGCCAGCACGTGTCGGACGGGGCTGTCCAGAATGGGGTCGTAGAACGGCAGAATCGCTCCACCAGGTACCCCGAACATCACTTCTACGCCTTCGATTTCGAGTGATCGCATGAGTGCTTGGGCGCCGGTGAGAATCTCTGTCATCGGGGACTCCTGGTCCAGTTCAGTTGGTGTTTCAGGTAGAAAAAAACCCTCCAGCGGAGGGTGACGGCACATGCTTGAACCGCATGTGCCTACGAAAGTACGAGCTCGTTGCCGGTCATGTTGGGTACTACCTGACTTGGTCGGAAGCTGAGTATCGGTTTCGACAAGAAGTTTGTCAATGTGGCCGATGTGGGGAATCGGCCGACATGCAGCAGAATCGTTGGAGACACGGCCGACAGGAAGCGGGACATGGCTGATCGAGATGACGTCGTGCTGCGGCTCTTGGGGCCCGCACTGAAGGCTGCGCGTGCCGCATTGCAGGATCGCGAGCCGGACGAAGTGCCATCCTCCTTGCGTCGCGTCGTCGCCGCGACAGGCAAGCGGCTTCCTCCACCTTTGGCTGCGGCGCTGCTCGACGCTCTCGACGACCAGGGCGGGCTCCGCTCCGAGTCTCTCGAGAAGTGGCCCGAAGCCGACCTCGAGAGTGCAAATCCTGAAGTCCGTGCGTCCGCGCTGTTCTTGGAACGCCCGGCCGGATGGGTTCGACTCTTGCTGCGCGAAACGGAGGAGCTGTCGCAACGCGGAACTCGGGCGCGAATCGAAGAGCTCGACCTCCTGAACGAGAAGACCACCAGCCAGCTGAAGGAGTCCAAGCGCCGGCTCAAGGTGGCGAAAGCTGAGGCCGCGATAGAGGCTCGTCGACACGCTCGGGCTGTCGAGGCCGCACGCAAGGAAGCCGCTGCGGTTGAGCCACGAACCGACGACCGTGTTGACGAACCGAGCGAGCGGCACAAGGCGGAGTTGGAGTCCGCAAGTCGTGCGTTGGAGGCTGCAAACGAGGACATGACCGACATGGCTCGGCGGCTCCGGGTGGCACGTCGCGAAAGAGCTGAAGCGTTGCGGAAGTTGGCCGCCGGAGGCGATCGCCTCACGAGAGAACCGCTGGAGCTCGCCAGGCGCCTCGATGCCATGGCCGCCATGGCCGCCAGGCGAATCGACGAGCCGGATGGGGAGACAGTGAACGCTTCGGTCGTGGACCTCCCGACGGGCATTCGTCCCGACAGCTCAGAGGCAATCGATCACCTTCTCGGGATGGAAACGCCGGTTCGGTTCATCGTCGACGGGCACAACCTGTTGTTTCGGCTTGGAGCCGGGATCGACGCCACCGCTCGCGATCGGCTCAATCACGACCTGGTGAGATTCAAACGACTAGCCGCCGGAGCCATGGCGGTCACCGTCATCTATGACTCCTCGCTGCCGGGTCCGCGCGATGCGGCGCGAACTGTTTCCGGACTCGACGTGCGTTACGCAAGCGAGGACTCGACGGCCGACGACGAGATCGTTGCGCTCGTCGATGGCGACGCAGTCGTGGTGGTGACCGATGATCGGCTGCTACGAGAACGAGTCGAGCGAAAAGGTGCGACGGCCCTTTGGTCTGGAGCGTTGGCGGACTGGCTGCATCGATGAGGCGATCAGGTGGCGGACCAGTCCTCATCGAACTTGTAGAGATCCTCGGGCACCGCCGCTGCTCTGACGATCCGTCCGTTGATGATGGTCAGGCGTAGCGATAGCCGACCGTCGAGATTGCGGCCGGCCCGTTCGCCGGCAGTCTCGACCAGGACTATCGCCCCACGACTCGACACGTAGGTGTCCACGATCCGAGCGTTGTAGCTGTCTTCGGTGGACTCGGCCATGAGTTTGAGCACGCGTAGAAACGCTCGCCGGCCCATGTGTTCTCCCGCCAGCACACTCCTGCCGGGAATACTCAATATCGCCGTCTCGGCCAGGAGAGAAACCAGCGACGCAGCGTCGCTCTGGTTCATCGCTTCGATGAATCGAGCGGTCACCCGAGCCGGGTCGCGTGTGGCGTCGTGGTCGTGGATCGAGGTGGCGAGATTCGACTGAGCAATCGCCGTCGCTGCCTGATTGGCCATTGCCTCGGCAAGCCGAACGGCGTCCTCGTCAAAGTCGTCTTGGTCCACTCTGTTGATGACGGTCATCGTGCCCAGCGTCAAACCTGCGAAACGCAGAGGAACCACCACGATGGATCCGCCGCCGGTCTCGCGTCGTCGTTGCCGTGCCGACGTTCCCTCTCTCGTGTCGGGATGACCCTTGGGGGAGATGATGGTTTGTTCTGTGCGGATCGCCCATCCGGTGAGGCCCGCCATCAGGTCGTCGTAATCGACGGGAACGATCATCTCGCCGCCCGGCCCGCCGGCGATTTGGTCGTGGACCGCTCGGTTGGGTTCGTCGATCGTGACCACGAGAACTCGGTCAGCCGGAAGCGCATCGGCTACTGCGTCGACGATTGCTTGGAGCGTCTCGTCTGGCGAGCCGGCCTCGATCAATGCTCTCGTCACCGTCATCAGTGCAT
>JABDJC010000193.1 GCA_013003395.1 Acidimicrobiia bacterium | reverse complement strand
GCGGCGTCGTGGTTGTCGGCGAAGACCGACCACCGGGTGGCCAGAATTCGGGGTGCATCCCTGCCGGCTTCTTCTGCTGCGGCCTTTGCCGGATCGATGACTCGTTCGATCGTGTCGGCGGGGACTTTCACGCTCGTGATGATGCCGTCAGCCATGCGAGCCGCAAGTGCAGCCGACTTCGGTCCGCCTGCCGCCAACCAGATCGGTACCCGACTGATCGGAGGGGAGTAGAGCTTGGCGCGGTCGGTTCGGTAGTACGTACCGTTGAACGTGAGCTTTTCTCCGTCGAGCAGTCGCCGCATGATCTCCAGCGCTTCAGTCATCCGAGCCGCTCGTTCGGCGTATGCCGGGAATTCGTACCCGAGAGGTCCTTCGTTGAGGTTCTCGCCGGTACCGACTCCGAGGTGGAATCGTCCGTCGGAAAGCCGGTCCAGGGTCGCGGCGGCCTGGGCTACCACGGCAGGGTGATAGCGCCACAAGGGAGTGGTGACGCCGGTGGCGAACTCGACCCGTTCCGTCGCCTGCGCCATGGCGGCAATCGTCGAGAAGGCGTATCCGGACGCTGACACGTCGTCTACCCATGGATGGAAGTGTTCGGACACCACGATCATGTCGAAGCCCGCTTGCTCGGCGAGTTGCGCATGGCGTACCAGCACCTCCGGCTGATATTGCTCATGGCCGCAGAAGTAGGCGAGCTTGGTCATCGAAATCCTCCGTCTTGGGCAGTACCGTCAGCCTAGAGCGGAGCGTCGCGTTCGAAACTCGGATCGCAAGGCTCGTGGAGGCGACTCGGCGTTGAGGGTCGAGTGGTGGACGGCGACGAGGAGCATCTATGTCGATCGATTCGAGGAAGCTGCTCGCCGAGTTCCTCGGCACCTTCATTCTCATCTTTCTCGGCTCTCTGGCCATTCTGTCGTTTGGCGGAGCAGACGACCTGATCGGTCTGTTCGGGATCGCCATAGGAACCGGTACGGGATTGCTGGCGGCGCTCTACGCAACTGGTGAGATTTCGGGCGGTCACTACAACCCTGCGGTGAGTCTGGCGGCGCTGCTCGACCAGCGAATCGACAACCGGACGTTCGGCGGGTACGTGCTGGCGCAGATCACCGGCTCGGCGGCGGCTTCGTTGACGGTCTGGGGTGTCGGCTCCAGAGCGGCGGTTGCCTCGACCATCACCTCGGTAGGTCCGGCGACCTCGACCGCAATCGTGGCTGAGGTCGTGCTCACGGCGATCTTCGTGATGGTGATTCTGAAAGTGTCCGCCAGCGGCGAACTCAGTGGATCGGCCTTCCTCGCCATCTCGCTCACGTTGGTGGCGATTCTCATCGCGGGCACCCCGCTGTCGGGAGCGTCAGTGAATCCGGCACGTTCACTCGGCCCGGCCGTCGTCGGCGGCGTGATCACCGACCTGTGGATCTATCTCGTCTTCCCGTTTGTCGGCGCAGTTGTGGGGTGGATCCTGTACCGACTCGTCACGACCGGTGCAGCTCGAACGAACTGACGCCATCTCACCGGAGTGTCACGACGCACGAGAGGGCCCCTTGCGGAGCCCCCTCGTGCGTGAGTTCGCCTGTAAGCCGGATTCTGTACAGCCATTGACTGTGACGACCATCTGTCTGGGAGCGGCGTCGCCGCCGCCCTCTTGCGGCCTACCTGGAGTGTCAACGGGCGAGCAACCCTCTCCGTCTTGGCCTTGCTCCTGACGGGGTTTACCTAGCCACCCCGGTCACCCGGAATGCTGGTGGTCTCTTACACCACCGTTTCACCCTCACCTGTGCCCACAAGTGGGCCATCGGCGGTCTGCTTTCTGTTGCACTTTCCATCGGGTTTCCCCGCCTGGGCGTTACCCAGCGTCACGCTCTGCGGAGTCCGGACTTTCCTCGACGAAGTCGCCGCGGTCGTCCGGCGAACTCACAAAAGGGAACGCTACTCGGCTCCGTCGTGTTCCGAAGAACCGGCGGGATGCGTGGTGCGCAGTCGGAGGCTCTCGGCGAGGCTGCCGCCGGCCGAGCCGAGAATCGCCGCCACGAGCGCGCTGAACGCGATGAACCACATACTCGGTCGTGAGGCGTCGAGCGCCAGTGTGAGAACAGTCGCCACGGCAAAAAGGAGTAGCGACGCTGCTGCCCCGTGCAGGAGCGGCTCGTCGACCGCGAAGTGCGCAGACAGGAATCCCGTCGCAAATTGAATCAGGTACTGAGCGAAGATCAAGACCGCGATCGAGCCGACCGAGCTCGTGAAACCGCTGACCACAGCCAGCAGGGCCAAGCCGGCAGCGGTGCCGGCGATCGAGCTGAGAATTACCGCGCCCCAGTTGAGTCGCGGCATGTCGTGATCAGGAGGCGTTGTCGAGGTGTTCGTCGAGCCCGGCGATCCAGCCTGCAGGCAGGCTCCAATGGCGGGATCCCCACATCATCAGGCGGACGTAGTCCGCCGACGGCGGGTAGGTCGACGAGCTTTCTTCAGCTGCCACGTGAGTGATCACCTGGTGACGCTTTCCCATTCTGTCCATTGCTTCGGTCTCGATGGCCACTCGGCGTTCGCCGTCCTCGATCCCGTGGATACTCGCGATGTCCGCCTCAGGGACCTTGAACACGGCTCCCCACACGGTGTGACCTTCTTCCGGCTGAACTGAAGGTAGCCCACCGCCCCAGTTCTCATCGTTGATTGGAAACGACAAGCCCCACCCGGGCAGGTGCGCAATGAATTGGAATTCCGCGGACGGCGCCGTAGCCGACATGGTGTCCGGCGCGATCCGTGCGTTGTAGACGAAGTAGAGCAACATCCCCTCCAGGTCAACTCGAACGGCGATTGTAGCCGCGGCAACATGGACGCAATCGCGACACTCCGGGAAGAAAACCGTTGTGGTCGTCTGTTAGCACCACCATGGTGTTTCGCGGTTTACCGATTGTTGCAGTGGTGCTCGCCCTTGTGGCCGCCGCGTGTGCCTCTGGAGGCGCCACCACCCAAGGCCGAGACGATGCCGCAACTGCTGCGGGGCCCACTGCGCTGGCTGTTGCGTACGAAGGTGGCCTGTCCAACGATCACCCCGATTTCGCCACGCCCCTGATCGACGTCACTCGTGTTGCGTACGGACTGCAGGCACCCGACCTCATCCCATCGGTCGATCAGCCGACGTTCTCCACCATCGAAGAGATAGGCGACTGGCTCCCAGACGAAGAAGCCGTGGTGATCGTCACCGTCGGCGAGCAAGCTCGGGCATACCCGGTTCGCATCTTGATCAGTCACGAGATTGTCAACGACGAGATCGATGGCACGCCTGTCGCCGTGACGTACTGCCCGCTGTGCAACTCGGCGCTTGCCTTCGTCTCCATCGTCGACGGCAGGCCGACGACGTTCGGCGTGTCGGGGATGCTCTTCAACTCGGCCCTCATCATGTACGACAGGGAAACCGAGTCGCTGTGGCTGCACTACACCGGGGAGGCCGTCGTCGGGGAGAGGGTCGGCGATCAGCTCGAAAGAGTGCCGGCATCGCTCGTCAGTTGGGCGGAGTTCAAGGAGAACCACCCCGAGGGCATGGTGCTCGATTCTGCCGACCGCGGTCGATACGGCGGCAACGCCTATGCAAACGCAGGGTCGCGCGGTGCGGCGTACGACACGCTGGGCAGCGAACCGTTCCTCTTCAACGGCATCACCGACCCGCGAGCCCAATCGATGCAGCGAGTCGCTGGCGTGGCACTCGACGGAGAGGCGACGGCCTGGACGCTGTCGGTGTTGGCCGGCGGCGCAGCAACCGTCACCGACGGAGTCGTCGGGAATCAGCCGGTGGTGGTGTTCTGGACAAGCGGTCAATCATCTGCCCTTGCGGGCCGCGAGATCAACAGCGGCGTCGTCGTGGGATCTACCGGCGTGTTTCTCCCGGTAGTCGACGGCGTCGCAATGGAGTTTGATGCCGAGGGCGATCATTTCGTGGATCGTGCAACTTCGAGCACGTGGAACATCGAGGGCGTTGCCGTGTCCGGGCCACTCGAGGGGACCGCACTCGAGCGGGTACCGCACGTCGATTCGTTCTGGTTTGCGTGGTCGTCGTACTGGCCTGAAACGAAACTCGTCACGATCGATGGAACCTTGTTGCCCTGATCGAGCGTCATATCTCCCAAGAACGGCCAGAAGGGTGAACTCGGCCAGGAGGTAGCAAGATGAAGAGCATCATGCCCGTACCGATCAACGAAGAGCGTCCCTGGATGGTCTTCGGCGCGTGTCGCAACGTCGACCCAGAGTTGTTCTTCGAAGGCGAACGTGAGAACCCAGGGCCGGCGCTGGCGATCTGCTCCACATGCGCCGTCACGGACGAGTGCCTGGACTTCGCCCTCGAAGCGCGACTCTCCGAGGGAATTTGGGGCGGCCTCACGTCGAAGGCGCGGCGACGGCTGATGCGCGAGACGGCGTGATCGCCCGATTTTCTCGATAAGCTCTGGGCCATGACTGTGAAACCCGGCCCCATCGACGCACTCGACTTTCTGGAAATCGGCTCCCAGCTCAGCGATGAGGAGCGTCTCTTGCGAGACACCGTTCGCCAATTCGTGGAGGACAAGATTCTTCCTGATGTCGGCGACTGGTACGACCAGGGCTACTTCCCCAAGGAACTCGCCAAAGAAATGGGCGCCATGGGGCTGCTCGGGATGCACCTCGAGGGTTATGGCTGTGCGGGGACCAGCGCAACCGCATATGGTCTTGCCTCGATCGAGCTCGAAGCCGGTGACACCGGGGCACGCAGCTTCGTTTCCGTCCAAGGTTCACTCGCCATGTACCCGATCTGGGAATTCGGATCCGAGGAGCAGAAACAGCAGTGGCTGCCAGCGATGGCCGCAGGTGAGAAGATCGGCTGTTTCGGCTTGACGGAACCCGATTCGGGCAGCGACGCCGCCTCGATGCGGACTTCGGCGAAACGTGATGGGAGTGACTGGATCCTGAACGGGTCGAAGATGTGGATCACCAACGGGGGCATCGCAGACGTCGCAGTCGTCTGGGCACGCACCGATGAGGGCATCAGGGGCTTCATCGTTCCGACGGACACCCCGGGTTTCTCCACCAACGACATCCACAAGAAGGTCTCGCTGCGGGCGTCGGTCACGTCTGAACTCGTTTTCGACAATGTCAGGTTGCCCGCAGACGCCGTCCTCCCCAACGTCGTCGGCATGAAGGGTCCGCTGTCGTGTCTCAACGAGGCCAGGTTCGGCATCCTCTTTGGAGCTGTCGGCGCAGCACGAGCGTGCTACGAATCAGCGTTGTCGTACTCGAAAGAGCGCAGGCAATTCGATCAACCGATCGCGTCGTTCCAGCTGACGCAGGACAAACTCGTAGAGATGATGATCAGCGTGAATCGGTCAGCGCTCATCGCCATGCACCTCGGTCGAATGAAAGATGCAGGCACCATTCGGCCTGCGCACATCAGCTTCGGCAAGAAGGAGAACGTCAGAGCAGCTCTAGCTGTGGCACGGTCGGCGCGATCCGTGCTCGGCGCCAATGGCATCACGCTCGAATATCCCGTCATCCGCCACATGACGAACCTCGAGTCGGTCTATACCTACGAGGGAACCAACGAGGTCCACACGTTGATCCTGGGGCAAGCCATCACCGGCATCAACGCGTTCAGCTGAGACTCGGCGACCTCTGGTGCTACCTTCGTCGGCCATGACTTCAGAATTCCCATGGCACGACGTGCTGAATCCGCTCATGGCAGGCGACGATCTGTCGGTTGACGCTGCCCGCGCAGCCATGGAACAGATCATGGCCGGCTCCGCTTCGGACGCACAGACGGCGGCGTTCATCGTCGCCTTGCGGGCCAAAGGCGAAACGGTCGACGAGATGACCGGACTGGTACAGGCGATGCGTTCCGCGAGTGTGTCCGTCGATGTCGGCGTCCCTGTCGTAGACATCGTGGGAACCGGCGGGGACGGTGCCGGAACGTTCAACATATCGACAACGGCAGCCTTTGTTGCCGCAGGCGCCGGCGT
>JABDJC010000173.1 GCA_013003395.1 Acidimicrobiia bacterium | reverse complement strand
AATGCGCTGTCCTGCGTCGATTCGACTGACGGGAGGCAGACCTTCACGTATCCTGTAGCCACTTCGCGTCCTGTCGAATCTGTTGGAGGACGAGCCTACCGGAGGGGATCTGTGCGAAACGAGGATCGGATCGAACAACTCAGAGCCCTGAGAGAAGAGGCGCACAAGCCGGGTAGCCAGCGCGCGGCGGACCGCCAACACGATCTCGGAAAGCTCACCGCACGAGAGCGAATCGAGCATCTGCTCGACAAGGGCACGTTCAACGAGATCGACACCTTCGTGCGGCACCAGTCGTCCGGGTTCGGTATCGAGGACAAGCGACCTCCCGGCGACGCAGTCGTGACCGGTTGGGGGTTGGTCGATGGCCGGACGGTCTTTGTCTTCGCCGAAGACTTCACGCAATTCGGCGGCAGCCTCGGGAAGGTCGTTGCGGACAAGATCACCAAGGTCATGGACATGGCCATGGCCACCGGCGCCCCGATGATCGCGCTCAAGGACTCAGGTGGCGCCCGGATTCAAGAAGGCGTCGTCGCTCTCGACGGCTACGGCCGGATCTTCGAGCGCAATGTGAGAGCCTCTGGATTGATTCCGCAGATCTCCGTGATCATGGGCCCGTGCGCAGGCGGCGCCGTCTACTCGCCGGCGATCACCGACTTCGTGTTCCAGGTCGAGCACACCGCTCACCTGTTCATCACCGGCCCTGACGTGATCAAGGCGGTGACCGGAGAAGAAGTGACGATGGAGGACCTCGGAGGAAGCGGCGCGCACGCAGGTACCTCCGGGGTGACGCACATGGTGGCCGCCGATGACGTAGACGCCCTCGAACAGGTTCGGTATCTGCTGTCTTTCCTGCCGGCCAACAACATGGAGTCGGCTCCGTACTACACCGCAACCGACGCGCCGGATCGCCGCGACGAAGGTCTCACCACGATTGTGCCCGAGTCACCGAACCAGCCGTACGACGTGGTGACGTTGATCGAGCACGTGGTGGACGACGAGGAGTTCTATCAAATCCACGACCACTTTGCGCGCAACATCGTCGTCGGGTTTGCCCGCCTCGACGGCTATTCGGTCGGCATCGTCGCAAACCAACCCGCCCACCTCGCGGGCACGCTGGACATCGACGCGTCGGTGAAAGCAGCGCGGTTCGTGCGATTCTGCGACGCCTACAACATTCCGTTGGTCACGTTCGTCGACGTTCCCGGCTTTCTGCCCGGAGTCGAGCAAGAGCATGACGGCATCATTCGCCACGGCGCCAAGCTTCTCTACGCATACGCCGAAGCGACCGTACCGCGCATCAGCGTCATCACGCGCAAAGCCTATGGAGGCGCATACGTCGTCATGAACTCTCGCGGCCTTCGGGCCGACGTCGTCTATGCGTGGCCTTCTGCACAGATCGCGGTGATGGGCGCTGCGGGAGCCGTCAACGTCATCCACCGCAGAGAGATCGCCGATTCGGCCGATCCCGATGCTCGACGTACCGAACTCATCTCCGAGTACGAGGAGCGATTCAACAACCCGTACCTCGCCGCTGAACACGGTCTTGTCGACGAGATCATCGAACCACGCGAAACGCGACCCGCCTTGATTGCGGCGCTCGAGATGCTCCGCAACAAACGCGAGGGGATGCCTCCTCGCAAGCACGGCAACATTCCGCTCTAGGATTCCCCCCAATGAAGACATTGCTCATAGCCAATCGCGGCGAGATCGCCGTCCGCATCATTCGCACGGCGCGTGAGCTTGGCCTCAGAACCGTGGCGATCTACTCAGAGCTGGACCGCGACGCACTTCACACGAAGCTCGCCGACGAGGCATGGAATGTCGGACCCGCGCCATCGGCTGAGTCGTATCTCAATCAGACGCGAATCCTCGAAGTGGCGGCGGAGTCCGGGGCAGACGCCGTTCATCCGGGATACGGCTTCATGGCCGAGAACGGCGAATTCGCCCAGAAGGTCACCGACGCCGGCCTGATCTGGGTTGGCCCTCCACCGGCGGCCATCCACCTCATGGGCGACAAGATTTCTTCCAGGAGGGCGGCCGAAGCTGCGGGTGTTTCCGGGGTACCCGGCAACACCGACCCGGTCACGACCGCTGAAGAAGTCATCGCACTGGCAGATCAGTTCGGCTATCCCATCGCGATCAAGGCTGCCCACGGCGGTGGCGGCAAAGGCCTGAAGGTCGTGAAGTCTCCCGACGAGGTCCAGTCCGCTCTCGACAGCGCTCGACGTGAGGCCGAAGCCTATTTCGGCAACGCCGAGGTGTATGTCGAGAAGTACCTCGAACGGCCGCGTCACATCGAAGCGCAGGTCTTGTTCGACACGCACGGCAACGGCGTCTTCCTCGGCGAGCGCGATTGCTCAGTACAGAGACGGCATCAGAAACTGATCGAAGAGAGTCCGTCTTCGTCGGTGACCCCTGAACAACGCTCCGAGCTCGGTGAAGCGGCACTCGCGGTTGCGCGTGCAGCTGACTACGTGAACGCGGGAACCGTCGAGTTCCTGATGGACAAGGACGGCTCGTTCTACTTCTTGGAGATGAACACCCGCATCCAGGTGGAGCACGCGGTCACCGAGATGGTCACCGGGATCGACTTGGTCCGCGAACAGTTGCGTATCGCGATGGGCGAGACGCTGAGTTCGACGGAACCCCCGCAGTTGTTTGGCCACGCCATCGAGTTCCGGGTGAATGCAGAGGATCCCGCACTCAACTTCATGCCGAGTCCCGGCAGCATCGTCGAATACTTCGAACCGGGCGGTTTCGGCGTTCGCGTCGACAGTGGCGTCGTCGTCGAGTCTGCGGTGAGTCAGTACTACGACAACCTCATCGCCAAGCTCGTTGTTTGGGGGTCAACCAGAGAAGAGGCGCTGGCCAGAGGCAAGCGGGCTCTCGAGGAATATCGAATTCGTGGAATACCCACGACCATCCCTGCCCACCTCGCGATCATTGCTCATCCGACGTTCCAAGCCGGTGAGCACTACACCAAGTTCGTCGAAGACGAGATGGATCTCAGTGGTTTGGCGACGCCACCCGCGGCGCACCTTCCTGAAGAGGAAGAACTCGCGGAGCGGCGCATGGTGGTGGAGGTCGGCGGTCGTCGCTATGTGGTGCGGGTGTGGACGCCCTCGGTCGGTCCGGTGAGTCCCGGCAGTCAACGCGTGGCTCCGAGGAGGCGTGCGCCGAAGCTCGAGAAGAAGGCGGCATCTGGAGAGTCGGCAGGTGTGATCATCGCTCCGATGCAGGGCACCATCGTAAAAGTGCACAAGAAGGCCGGCGACTCCGTGGTCGTCGATGAAGCACTCTGTGTGCTCGAAGCGATGAAAATGGAGAACGAGATCCGCTCACCCGTGGAGGGCGAGATCGTGGAGCTCCGCATCCAGTCTGGCGACACCGTTTCGTCTGGCGCAGTGCTGCTGATCATCAAGTAGGACTGCGGCATCAAGTAGGCATGACCAACGCCCGATAAATTCCAGCGGCCGCCACCATCCCGCTGGATAACCATGCGCTCACGACCTCACCACAACCCCGTCTTGCTGCTGCTGCTCGCGGTCGCCGTCCTCTTCAGTTCAGCTCCAGCGATGGGGGCGGACGAGCTCCCGTCGGAGTCCCCATTCATCATCGGCGGATCAAAGGCTGATCCAGGTGAGTGGCCGTTCATCGCAGCGCTCGTGAATCCGTCGGCATCGAGCGTGTATCAAGGACAGTTCTGTGGTGGCGCGTTGATCGCACCAACCCTCGTGCTGACGGCGGCGCATTGCGTCGACACCAGCGACCCTTCCGAGATTTCCGTGGTCACGGGCATAACCGACCTCGCAAGCACTCCAAAGTCCGACCTCATCGCGGTGACGGAGATCACGATCCACCCAGGGTGGGGTGGCCCTGGCCCATCGGTCGGCCCCAACGACCTCGCCATGTTGACGTTGGCGACAAATGCCCCAAGTGCTTCTGTGGCGATTGCCGATCCTGCGAGCGCCGCGAGCCTCTGGCCCGTAGGGGCTTTGGCAACCGCAATCGGTTGGGGAGCCACCAACGTCAACCCCGTCGAGTATCCGACAGAATTGCAGGAGCTCTCGATCGAGATCGTCGCCGACAGCGATTGCTCGGCGCAGTTGGGCGGCCTGTTCGACCCGGTTTCGAATCTGTGCGCTGGACAACCGGGATCGACAAATGACGGCCTCTGCTTCGGTGACAGTGGCGGCCCCGTCATGGTTCCCGACGGTGGAACCGGCTGGATGGTGATCGGGTTGACCAGTTGGGGCGGCGATCCGTGTGCAGCAACGGGCAAACCCGACGTGTTCACCGAGGTGGCCAATTTCACCGATTGGATTGCAGGGTTCTTCTCGGTGTCTCGGATTGCGGGCAGCGACCGGTACTCGACGGCGGCAAGCGTGTCGCAGCAGAGTTTCGTCGCGCCGGTGCCCGTGGCGTACATAGCGACCGGGCTGGACTTCCCTGACGCGCTGGCGGCCAGCGCGGCGGCAGGGGCGCGTGGCGGTCCGGTGTTGTTGACCGATCCCGATGTCGTGCCCACAGCCACCAAGAACGAACTCGCCCGACTCGCTCCGGCCGAAATTGTCCTCGTCGGAGGGACCGCCGTCGTGTCAGACGCGGTACTCACCGAGTTGCGCACTTTTGCACCCACGACGCGGGCGTCAGGCAGCGACCGGTTCACCACGGCCGAAGAAGTGTCCAAAGGAGCGTTCACCCCATCGACCGATGTCGTCTACATCGCGACAGGATTCGACTTTCCCGATGCGTTGTCTGCCGGTGCTGCAGGTGGTTTGGAAGGTGGACCGATTCTCCTCACGGCCTTCGATGAGATTCCGACGGCGACGCTGCGAGAGATCCAGAGACTGAAACCGAGCGAGATCGTCGTGGTCGGAGGAAGCGCAGTCATATCGGACGGCGTTGTTGCTCAGTTCAACTCGATCGTGCCCACCATTCGCGCGGCAGGCGCCGAGCGCTACGCAACTGCAGCCGCCGTCTCTGCCCGCATTCACCCTCCAGACCAGCCGGTTGTATACCTCGCAACAGGATTGAACTTCCCTGACGCTCTTGCAGCGGCGGCAACTGCTGCGGCACTCGGAGCGCCGATCCTGCTCACTGGCGATCTCGTCTTGCCGTCGGCCACGAAGACCGAGCTCAGTCGGCTCTCACCAGAGACGATCATCGTCGTCGGCGGTTCGAGCGCCGTCAGCCAGTCAGTGATCGCCGAACTGATCACTTTCACTGACTGATGATTAACCCTTGCTTACCGGTGGATTACTACGGGATTAGGCCCACGTGTGCGACGATCGCTCCAGTGGTTGGGCTGATCTCGCCGATTGGACCCACCCCAGGCGCGGGTCAGTCCCCCCAGACCCCAGGAGATTCTCATGATCACAAGGCGTAACTTCCTCACGCGCTCGGCAGCGGTGGCCACTGGCGCGTCACTCATCGCCGCCACCCCTTGGAAGGCTCTCGCAGCCACAGCTCTCGACTGGAACGACCCTGCGGCGTGGGCTTCCGGGGTGATACCGGGCCCATCCGACATCGCCGTCGTGAGTCAAGCCATCCAGCTCACAGGTGCCGCCAACGTTGCGGGAGTCTTGATCGAGGCCGGCGGTGACCTGATTTTCGACTCGGCTGCAACGGTCACCCTCGAGACCACAGGGAACATCGAGGTCCACGGTTCGCTGACCGTCAAACCTTCCACGACGGTCACCCACACCATCCGATTCCTCGACGTCGACGAGTCCAAGTTCGTAGGCGGCGGAATGGACGTTCTCGCCTCTGACGTCGGTCTGTGGGTGCGAGGCAGTGGCCAGCTCGACATCGCTGGTTCCCCGAAGGCTGCCTGGAACAGAACAGGTGATGACGTGAGTTGGACGTCGTCCGACACGCTCGTGGTCGCTCCCACGGCCAAAGGCGATTATCCGAAGGATCGATTCGACTCGTTCACCAAGGGAAGTTCGGTCCCAACGGTCAACGGTACGTGGACAGCAGAGGTCCTCAACCTCACCCGGAATGTCATCATCGAGGGTCAACCCGGCGAGCGGGCGCACATCAACATCCGAAGTGATGCCCCTCAGTTCGTCTCTCATGCAACGCTGCGACACATGGGACCTACCGAGCCGGTCGACGACGACAAGTCCGTCGGCTACATCGGCCGGTATCCGCTCCATTTCCATCATTGCGGCGACGGCAGTCGCGGTTCGATCATCGACGGCGTCCTCGTCACCGAGTCCGGCAATCGTGCCTTCGTCCCCCATGGTTCCCACGGGGTCACGATGAAGAACTGTATCGCCTACAACGTCCAGAATTCGCCGTATTGGTGGGATTTCCCCGAAGACGGAGACGGCGGTGCCAGCGACTCGGACGACACCGTGTGGGAAGACAACGTCGCTGCGTTGGTGTTCCCCAACGATCCCATACGCGGTTTCGAGCTCCACGGGTTCGCGATGGGGGCGGGTACCGGAAACATCGCCAGGCGGTGCGTGGCTGTTGGAATCCTCGGCTCCAAGAACGCCGCGGGCTACCACTGGCCGTCCAAGGCGAACGCGTCAGACAACATTTGGGTATTCGAGGACTGCCTCGCCCACAACAATGCGCGGGCAGGCCTGTTCACTTGGCAGACCGATTCGGGCGTCCACCCCATCACCCGCTTCGACACGTACCGGTGCGGTTTCGCCGGTGTGATCCATGGTGCGTACACCAATCGGTACCACTACAAAGATGTGCGCATCCACGAATGCGACCGAGGTCTCGAAGTCCACGCAAAAGGCCCGGAAGACGACAAGCCGCCAGCGCTGACCTTCGAGAACGTCGTGGTATCAGGCGCAACCATTGCCGACGTGGTCGTGGCGAAACACAACGCCGACAACGAGGGCGTAACGGAGTACCAGGGCGGCACGATCAAGACTCTCCTCGTGGACAACGCCTCGAACAGCGGTACCCATCCCGGGACCTACCAGTTCATCGATACCGGCCTCTACCCGAGCGGAGTGACTCTCGGCGACGTTGTGGCCGGCACGATGGTCATCGGCCAGAACGGCGACGAGCAGTGGCAGATGGACCACACGGGTGCGGTGACCTATCTCGATGCCGACCTTTCGCGTGCCGCTGGGAGCGACCGCTACGACACGGCGGCGACGATCTCGCGCGAGGCATTCGCTCCAGGGGTCGCCGTTGCCTACGTCGCCACCGGCGAGAACTTCCCCGACGCACTAGCCGCCGGCGCGGCGGGCGCAACGCTGGGCGGTCCCGTTCTGCTGACCAACGCGACGACGGTACCGAGTGCGACGCAGACCGAACTCGATCGATTGAACCCGGCGCGCATTGTTGTACTTGGAGGAACGTCGATCATCAGCAAGAACGCAGCGGACACGCTCGGCAAATACTCCCCGATCGTTGAGCGGATCGCAGGCCTCGACAGGTACGACACCGCCGCACAGATTTCGAAATCGGTCTTCTCGGCCGGCACGAAGGTTGCGTACGTTGCGACGGGAGAGAACTTCCCAGACGCACTCGCCGCCGGAGCTGCCGCCGGAGTTTCCGGTGGACCGGTTCTCCTGACTGCCTTCGGAAGCCTTCCGTCGGCCACCCGCACAGAACTGAGCCGCCTCAAGCCAGACGAGATTCTCGTCTTGGGCGGGACCGCAGCGGTTTCGTCGATCGTCGAGGGCCAGCTCAAGGCCTATGGACCGGTACGACGGCTCTCGGGAATCGATCGGTACACCACAGCTGCGGCGATCTCGGCCGACGCCTTCGGTTCCAATGTCCCAGTCGCCTACGTCGCGACTGGCGAGAACTTTCCCGACGCATTGGCCGCAGCGGCAGCGGCAGGGTTCCGCAAGGGTCCTGTCCTGTTGACGAAGAGCGCCGGCCTTCCGACCTCTACCGCAGCCGAATTGGCTCGACTGAAGCCGGCTGAGATCGTCGTTCTCGGCGGTACGGGCATCGTGTCGAACGATGTCGCAGCCGAACTCAGCAAGTACGTGTGATCACTCGGCGGCTTCGGTGAGGCTTTCGGTCATCGACGGATGCACCATCAACGTCTCGACCAAGGCTTCGACCTGCAGTCTGGATTGAACCGCCAGTGCGATCACGGCTATGAGTTCCGAAGCGTTTTTCCCCACGATCGTGCCGCCGAGTACCACTCTCGTCGCGGGATCGGAGATCACCTTGACGAATCCACGGGGTGCCGCCTGGATGAGCGCTCGCGGGTTGGAGGCAAAGGGAACTTTCGTGATCCGGACTTTGCGGCCAACTGCAGCCGCGTCGACCTCCTCTAGGCCGACCGAGGCGATTTCGGGTTCGGTGAAGATGGCCTGTGTGACCTTCGGATAGTCGAGAGGGCGAACGTTGTGACCCATCAGGTGTCTGGCCAACTTGCGGCCCTGCATCGTCGCCACCGAGGAGAGCGGCAACTGGCCGGTGACGTCGCCGGCGGCGTAGATGTGGGGCACCGAGGTTCGTTGGTACTCGTCGACTGTGATGAAACCTCGTTCTGCGGTGACACCAGCAAGATCCAGTCCGAGATCTTCTGAGTTCGGCACGGACCCGACGGCGAGAAGCACGTGCGTCGCTTCAACCGATCGGCCGTCCTGGGTGGTCACCACGACCCCGTCTCCGGTGCGTTGGACCGAACTCGCTCTCGATCCCTTCATGAGCACGACACCGCGCTCCAGAAAATCAGCTTCGAGTTCCATGGCGACCTCGGTGTCGCGGTGAGGAAGCACGTGGTGCCGGCTGACGAGCAACGTCACTTTCGAGCCGAGGCTCGCAAAGATGTGGACGAACTCGACGCCGGTCACCCCAGAACCGACGATGGCGATGTGCTCGGGACGCTTCTCCCAGTGATACGCGTGCCTCGTGGTGAGGATGCGCTCGCCGTCGGGCTCCGCCCAATCAGGTACCCAGGGTCGCGAGCCGGTCGAGATGAGCGCCGCATCGAATTCGAGCGAACGGAGCCCGGCGTCCGTGGTCACCTCGGCTGAGTTTGGCCCGGTGAAACGAGCCCTGCCCGAGATCAGCTCGACGCGTTGCGACTCCAACAACTCCCGAAATCCGGCGGCGAGTTTGTTCGTGATCGAGTCGACATGATCAGACAATCGAGGCATGTCGACGTCTATTTCACCCGGATCCGAAACACCGAGGGTGCCGCCACTACGCATCGCCGCGAGACGCCTGGCGCTCGCCACCATGGTTTTGGAGGGTATGCAATCCCACAGGTGAGCCGCGCCTCCGACAATGGACTCCTCCACGAGCGTGACGGACGCGCCAAGTGTGGCTGCAGTGCTTGCCGCTTCGTGGCCTGCTGGTCCTCCGCCGATTACGAGGAGTCGGATGCGTTCAGGTTGTGCGCTCATGACGCCGGACGGTAGCGGCCGAACACGGTACGCAGCACATCTGAAACCTCGCCGACGGTCGCCCCTGAGCGCAGGGCGGCTTTCATCGGATACAACAGATTGCTGCCGGAGCGGGCCGCCTCTTCGACTGCTCCCAGTCCGACGTTGACCTCGACGTCGTCACGTGAGGCTCGTCGATCGACGAGAGCCGCGCGTTGCATCCGTTCGACCGCATCGTCGATCACGAGCGGCTGGGTCGGCGCCGGCTCTTCGTAATACGCGTTGACCCCGACAACAGTGGTGCTCCCCTCGTCGACCTGGCGGGCATGGTCATACGCCGCGCTCTCGATCTGGCTTTGTTGAAAGCCGGCTTCGATTGCTGCGACGGCCCCGCCCAATTCATCGATTCGGTCGATGAGGTCTTGTGCCGAGGACTCGAGTTCGTTCGTCAGGGACTCCACGTAGTACGAGCCGGCCAGGGGATCCACGACGTCGGCGAGACCTGTCTCGTGACCGAGCACCTGCTGCGTGCGAAGCGCGAGCTTCGCTGACGCATCGGTTGGGAGGCCAAGCGCCTCATCGAACGCGTTCGTATGGAGCGACTGGGTTCCACCCAAAACCGCCGACAGCGCCTGGTAGGCGGTGCGGACGATGTTGTTCTCCGGCTGCTGCGCGGTGAGCGACGAGCCGGCGGTTTGTGTGTGAAAGCGCATCCGAAGGCTCTCCGGTCGCCGGGCGCCGACGCGGTCACGCATGAGTCGCGCCCACAATCGCCGAGCCGCTCGATACTTCGCTGCTTCGACGAAGACGCCGTTGTGCGCATTCCAGAAGAAGGACAACCGTGGCGCGAAGTCATCTACGTCGAGGCCGGCAGCCACCGCAGCCTCGACGTACGCGAGACCATTGGACAGGGTGAAGGCCAGCTCTTGGGCGGCGGTCGAGCCTGCTTCTCGAATGTGATACCCGCTGATCGAAATGGTGTTCCAATTCGGCAACTCTGCCGCGCAGTACTCGAACAGATCGGTCACGATCCTCATCGACGGCGCCACCGGGTAGATGTACGTTCCCCTGGCGATGTACTCCTTGAGAATGTCGTTCTGAACGGTCCCCCGGATCTGGTCGGCGCCCACACCCTGCTCCTCGGCAACGAGTTGATACAGCAGGAGCAGGATTGGCGCCGTGGCGTTGATGGTCATCGACGTCGTGACTTCCCCTAGCGGGATGCCGTCGAAGAGCCGTCGCATGTCGTCGATGGAGTCGATGGCGACCCCGACCTTCCCCACCTCTCCGACCGCAAGGCCTGCGTCCGAGTCGAGACCCATCTGTGTCGGGAGATCGAACGCGACCGACAATCCGGTCTGCCCGGCACCGAGCAACGCTTTGAAACGCATGTTGGTTTCGTCAGCCGTACCGAATCCTGCGTACTGGCGCATCGTCCAAAGACGGCCGGCGTACATCGACGGATAGGGGCCACGGGTGTATGGGTAGTCGCCGGGTACGCCCAACTGGACGTCTGGATCCCAGCCATCCAAGTCGCCCGGACCAAATGTCCCCTTTGAAGATGATGGGTTTTTTTCAGGCACCGGTACACTCTCGGGAGCGATTCCGAGAGCCTAACCGGGAACTCTTTCGCCCCCGCTGGAGTCTTTCTACAGGCACACTCATGGAACCCACCATCCACACCATCGAACGCAGAGAACGGCGCGGCCGTGCGCTTCCCGCGTTCGTGATCTTGTTTGCCGTCGGATTCATCGCGGCCACGTGGCTCGGCTTGTTCTCTTTCCTAGGTACGAATGCGGCCTTCGGGACGCTGCAAGACCTCGAAGACCACTACATCTGCAATGCCGGCGACCTTGCCCTCGACTTCCCCGACCTGAGTCGACTGTCGGAGGTGTACACGAGTGACGGCGTCCTGCTCGGAAAGCTGAACGAACGAAACAGCCAACCAACCCCGCTCGACGAGATTCCCGAGGAGGTCCTCCAAGTCGTGCTCGCCGCGGAGGATTCCGGTTTCTACAGCCACGAGGGCATCGACTTCAAGGCCATTCTGAGAGCCGTGGTCGAGGACGTGAAGGGCGGCTCACGACAGGGTGGCTCGACCATCACCCAGCAGGTCGTGAAGTCAGTCTTCCTCTCCAATGAACAAACGCTCGAACGCAAGGTGTGCGAGGCCGTCATCGCCGCTGAACTCGAGCGGCGCTACACGAAGGACGAAATCCTCGAGTTCTACGTCAACTCCGTGTTCTACGGGGCCAACGCGTATGGCCTGACTGCTGCCGCCCAGGAGTACTTCGGAAAGACGCTCGATCAACTGACCATCGCCGAAACCGCCGCAATGGTGACGCCGATCCGCAACCCCTCGTTGTACGACTTGCGCGATCGCCCGCAGACCGTGCTCCGTGCCCGCAACGCAGTGATCGACAACATGGCGAACAAGGGCTTCATCACCGAAGAAGTGGCCGAGATCGAGAAGAGGCGTGAGCTCGCTCCGATCCCCCACGAAGAGTTCGAGCAACTTGCGCCACAAGTCATCATCGCGGCAAGAGAAGAGCTGCTCAACGACGCAAAGTTTGGTCTCGGCGAGACGTTCGAAGAGCGCAAGCTCGCCGTGTTCGGATGTCCTGCTGCGGATGCCGATTGCGAGGGTGGAGGCGGTCTGACCATCCACCTGACGCTCGACTTCGCCCTGCAGACCGAGGCCAACCGCATCCTGCGTGAGTGGTTCCCGCCCGGTTGGGACGGACCTACCGGAGCGATCGCCAGTGTCGACAATGCGACCGGAGCCATCAGGGTCATCGCTTCTGGACTCGACTTCGGTGACGACTTCGATGCGGGACAACGTGACTACGACCTCGCCACCAAGGGAGTCCGTCAGCCGGGATCGAGCTTCAAGCCGTTCACCCTGGTCGCGGCGCTCGAGAGTGGCGGCAAGAGCGGTCGCCAGATCACGCTCGGCAGCTACTGGGACATGACGAGTCCCCAGAAGATCGACTGCGGATTCCCGTGCAGTCCGACCGGCAACATCTGGACCTGTGAGAACGCCAGCCGTTCCGGTAGTGGTCTTCGGACGCTCGAACAAGCGACGTACCTGTCGACGAATGCCGTCTACTGCCAGGTTGCGTTCGAGGTTGGCCCTGAGAAGATCGTCGACGTCGCTCACCGCATGGGCATCGAATCTCCTCTCGATCCGGTGCTGTCGATCGCGCTCGGAACGGAAGAAGTGAGTCCTCTGGAGATGGCCAACGCATACTCAACGCTGGCGAACTATGGCGAGAGGCGCACGCCGTACCTCATCGAGCGGATCGAAGACAGCGACGGCAACATCATCTACGAGCACGTGGTCGAGAAGACCCAGGTCCTCGACAGAGCACTGACCGCGGCCGTCGTCAGTGCCATGGAGAAGACCGTGTGCTGTGGTACCGGTACGGCAGCCAACATCGGTCGACCGCAGGCCGGAAAAACCGGAACGGCTCAAGAGTCCCGTGACGTGTGGTTCATGGGCTACATCCCACAGATCACGACAGCGGTTTGGGTTGGGTATCCCGATGCATTGATCCCGATGGTCGACTTCACGGTCTACAACGCCCTGGAGGGTCGCGATCAGTACATCAGGCGTGCGTTCGGAGGCAACATCCCTGCGCCGATCTGGAAGCAGTTCATGTTGATCGCCACGGAAAACCTCCCCATCGAGGACTTTCCGCCTGAGCCCGATGGCACGAGCGCATACCGCCAGGTTCCCAAGAACGATGTCCCTGACGTCAGCGATCTCACCGAGTCCGAGGCGAAGTCGGCGATCCTGAAAGCGGGATTCAACCCGTCGATCGTCGAAGTCCCATCAACCGAGCCGTTGGGCAAGTTCCTCAGTCAATCTCCCGCAGCGGGCACTTCGATGACGCAGGGGCAGAGCGTGACGGTCGAGTATTCGTCTGGGGTTCCGCCGACAGCACCTCTGCCGTCGTGGGTCGGCATCACTCAGGGCGAAGTGGCCGGGGCGCTGGCGGCATTCACAGAAAGCACTGGAATCGTCGTCACGGTCCAGACCCAGCAGCAGCCAACGGCCGATCCGGCCTTGATCGGTCGAGTTGTCGCCACGAGTCCTGGACCTGGCCAGGTCGTCGCCAACGGCCAAACCGTGCTGGTGTTCATTGGCGTCGCCCTCGAGTCTGGCGACACGTAGGCGAACTTTTCGCGACCAGACTCGACGCTATTGATCTCAGATACGATCAACTGATATTCATTGACCATGTCGTCAGCAGCGTCCGAACGCCCCCGTCGCGATACCCGTCCTCCAACGGCTACTGCCATCCGTTCGGACGCTGTCGGCGCTCTGCGACCGACAGCCAGGCAGAGGCCAGCGGTATCTCCGCGCATATGGCCCGGATCTGACGATGGTCTCCTGCCCGCTGATCCATATGTCCGACGGTTCTGGTGTGCGCTGATCGGTCCCGGGGCCGTGACCGATCTGTTGCGCCTGATCAGAGCGGCGGAGAGGCGCAGCACCATCCTTCGGCCAACCCATACCGCCCTCCTCGCCACCGAAGGTCTGGTTCGCAAGGCCAGGGGGCGGCTCGAAGTGCGCGCGACGGTCCCCCTCCTCAGCGACGCGCATCGACGCCGCCTCCACCCACTGCTCCAGCGAGAACTCGCCGGCTTGTACGATGTCGCCGGTGCGAAACGATCATTGGGAAGTGGATGCGGCCGCTGAGCTGCTCGCGGGCCGCTCGAAGATTCTCGTCTTCACCGGAGCCGGGATCTCGACCGCCTCGGGCATCCCCGATTTTCGAGGGCCAGATGGGGTCTGGACCAAGATCGATCCGGCCGAGTTCACGTACGATCGATACGTGTCGCGGGCCGACACACGAATCCAGTCATGGCAGATGCGCTTCGCGTCCGGCGTACTCGACGCCGAACCCAACGACGGACATCGCGCGGTAAAGCAGCTGTGGGACTCCGGCTTGATGATCGGATGCGTCACACAGAACATCGATGGACTCCACGCGCTGTCCGGACTGCCGTCCTCGGCGTTGGTTGAGGTTCACGGATCTGCCCACGGCGTCCGCTGCCTCAGCTGCGACGACCATCCACAGCTGATCGAGGTCAAGCAACGCTGGGAGTCGGGCGAAGCTGACCCCAAATGCGAACGATGCGGAGGCATCCTGAAGTCGACGGTGATCTCCTTCGGAGAGGCGATGCCGCAGAAAGAACTCACGATTGCCTACGACTGGGCGGAAAGTGCAGACGCCGTCATTGCCGTCGGCTCAACGCTGTCCGTCTATCCGGCTGCCGACGTACCGGCCACCGCCGCGAGGAGAGGTCAGCCGTACCTCATCGTGAATCGCGGCATCACCGACCACGACCGCGCTGCAGATCTCAAGATCGAGGGTGATGCCGGCGAAGTCATGCGCGGCCTCGTACATCGTTTGTCGGCCATAGACTGAGTCGATGCGATACGACGACATGGTGGCTGCGGCTCGCCGGGAGATCACCGAGGTGACCCCGAGCCAGCTCGTGGACCTCGCCCGGTCAGGAGCGCTCGTTGTCGACGTGCGGGAGTCAGGAGAACGCGATCAAGGCGCCATCGCCGACTCCATCTTCATATCGCGCGGCTTGCTCGAAGGCGCAGTCGCCACCGCCATCACCGACCAGGACGTGCCCGTCGTCGTCTACTGCGCTTCAGGCGCACGCTCAGCATTGGCTGCGCAAACCCTCATGGCGATGGGATATCGAAATGTCGCCTCGTTGGCAGGGGGATTTGATGCCTGGAAGAGCGCTGGACTCGAGTGGGGGCCGCCGGAAGGCCTGACCAGCGAACAGCGCACACGGTACGACCGCCACATCAACCTTCCCGCCATCGGCGAGAAGGGCCAGGAGCGCTTGCTCGACTCCAAGGTCGCCGTCGTCGGCGTCGGCGGACTCGGCTCGCCAGTCGCGATGTACCTTGCCGCAGCGGGTGTCGGAACGCTTGGACTCATCGACGACGACACGGTCGACGCCACGAATCTCCAACGGCAGGTCGCTCACAACGTGAATCGAATCGGGCAGGCGAAGGTCGACTCCGGACGTGCGACGATCGATGGACTGAACCCAGATGTGAAGGTGCGCACATACCGGACGAGGCTGACGGCGGACAACGTTCTCGACCTCTTGACGGGCTACGACGTGGTTGTGGACGGGTCAGACAACTTTCCAACTCGCTACCTCGTCAACGACGCATCGCTCCATCTGCGAACCCCGGTCATCCACGGCTCGATCTTCCGTTTCGAAGGTCAGGTGTCCGTGTTCGATCCCTACTCGGGGCCTTGCTATCGCTGCCTCTTCCGCCAGCCACCCCCTGCGGAGTTGGCGCCGAACTGCGCCGAAGCCGGAGTGCTCGGCGTGTTGCCGGGGATCATCGGCTCCATTCAGGCTGTGGAAACCATCAAGATGCTGCTCGAGATCGGCGAACCGCTCGTCGGTCGACTCCTGACGTACGATGCGCTGAGCCAAGAGTCGTCGATTTTGAACCTCAATAGAGACGCTGGATGTCCGGCTTGCGGACCAGCCGAACCGCCAGAGCTCGTCGACTACGACGCCGCATGTCGCGCTACCCGGTGATCACTCGGCGAACGAAGCCGCAATCTCGACCAATGTTCTGACACCGAATCCTGTGCCACCTTTGGTCACGTAGTTTTCGGCGTCCGAAGAGCGTGCCGGTCCGGCGATGTCGAGGTGCGCCCAGGGAATCTCCCCGACGAATTCCTTGAGCAGCAGTGCCGCAGTGATTGCCCCGCCGTACCGACCACCCGTGTTCTTCATGTCGGCTATCGGACTGTCGATCAGCTTTCGATACTCAGCCGGCATCGGCAGCCGCCACACGTCCTCGCCAGCTCGCTTCGCGGCGGCCTCGACTCTTGCGGCTGCCTCGTCATCGTTGGCGAACAGCCCACCCACGCGAGGGCCCAGGGCCACGGCGCACGCTCCCGTCAGCGTCGCCACGTCGACGATGAGATCGGGCTCGGCCTCGGCAGCCAGCGACAACCCATCGGCCAGAACCAGTCGGCCCTCGGCGTCCGTATTGAGCACTTCGATGGTCTTGCCGTTGCGAATCGTGAGCACGTCACCAGGTCGGGTGGCCGATCCACTCGGCATGTTCTCCGTGATCGGAGCGATCCCCATGACGCGGACCGGCAAACCGAGTTCGGCGATGGCACGTATCGCTCCGAACACGGCAGCAGCACCTGACATGTCGGTCTTCATGGTCTCCATCGCTGCGGGCGGCTTGAGAGACAGGCCTCCTGAATCGAAGACGATGCCCTTGCCCACGAACGCCACGAATCCGACGGCGTCGTCCGGCTGGTAGTCGAACACGACCATACGAGGCGGGTTGGTGGCTCCGGCGGCGACACCCAAAAGCCCTCCGAACCTCTCCTCGAGCGATTCGTTCTCGTCATAGACCTTCACCTGCAGCGGCGAACCCTCGGCGATGAGCGACTCGGCGATCCTTGCCATCTCCACCGGCGGCTTTCCGATCGGGGGTTCGTTGACGAGGTCCCGCGCCAGCGTTGTACCCGCTGCGATGGCCGATCCCCTGGCGATTTCTGCTGTCGCAGCCTCGTCGGCTCTAGCGAGCGTCAAACTCTCGGTTACCGAAGGCTTGGGTTCGGTGCGGTACTTGTCGAACCGGTACTGCCCGAGGAGAAATCCAAGCGAGACATACTCTGCGGCACCGTCGACGTCCACCTGGTGCAACGTCGTGACCACCTTCTTTGCTTTGCAGGTCGAACGGCCAAGACTCCCCGCGGCGCGACGCAGGCCCTCAGCATCGACCTCGTCGCCCAAACCGACGAACGTGACCGTCCCGAAAGGGACCGATCCGGCGCCCGGGACCGATGTCATCTGTCCCGCTTTGCCGTCGAACTCGACACTGTCGAAATGGGCGTCGAGCCAATCCCCCAACTGTGTCGCCACCCACTCGGCCCCCGGACTCAGTGTTCGGTCGGCAAACACGTGGACGGCCAAAAGGTCCCCCGACGAGTCTTCGACCGCAGGTCCGGCCGTGATGTCGATCATCCATTCTCCTTCGATGAAATCCACTCGCCTTCGGCGGAGCGGGCGAGCATGTACACAAGATCTGCGAGGCGATTGAGATAGGGCACGACGTAGCTGCCTGCCATCGCGCCTGATTCGGAATGCGCCACCGCACGCCGCTCGGCCCGACGCACGACGGTGCGTGCCGCGTCGAGGGCCGCTGCCACTGGCGAGCCGCCAGGCACGATGAACTCCGTCGGCATGCCAACTCTCTCGACGATCTCGTCGATGAGCGGCTCGAGGGCTTCAACCATCTCGACAGTTACAAGACTGACTTCCGGCTCGAGCTTCGCCCGGTTTTCTGCGCCAGTGGCCAGCTCGGCCGCCACCACAAAGAGCTGTCGTTGGAGCGCGAGGATCGCCGACGCGAGAGGTTCCGTGGCTTGCGACCTGGCGACTCCCAGAGCGCTGACGGCTTCGTCGACTGTCCCATAGGCCTCCGGGCCGGATCCGCTTTTGGAGACGCGTCCTCCGTAAAACAGCCCGGTCGAACCGTCGTCACCCTTCTTGGTGTAGATCTTCATGAGATGGGGACACTACCTGCGCCGCCCGCAACCACCATTCGACCGATGACAACGACCCCAAATGCCGTGAGCACAGCCAGATATGAGAGACCGGTCGCCGCCATGACTCCCGAATATCGCGGCTCCTTGAGCGAGTACCACACTCCGACGATGAGCAGAATCGTCATCACGACGAGCAGGAGGTAGCCGAGCAGGAAGATGCCGTCGAGTGCTGAGAAGTCGAGGCCGGTGACGATGCCGACGTAGGCGACGTCGACGAGAATTCCCAGGGCTCCCACTCCTGCGAGGGCCCGCAAAGATGATCGGGGCAAGGTCGGGTCGACCAGAAACCAGTGCCCCAGCAGCATTTCCGAGGTGACGCCTCCAAGCAGCAATGCGCCTGAGAGGATGGAGAGCATCGACCAGCCGGAGGGCGCCGCGACGAGCATTGCGATGGCGCCGAGCGAGAACGCCGCAGACGAGAGCTTTGGACTCCGAGCCGTCACAGCAGCAAGCACGCCCCCGGCCAGGGCGATCCACGCTGCGACTCCGCCATCGAGTAGTGCAGTGAGCCCGGCGAAGAGCGCGACGACGCCGGCCACCACCCAGGTGTAGCCCGCGCCGACGATCTCCAGGTACGTGACGACGGCGCCGGCCGCAGCGATGCCGGCGACCCACATGGCGAGAACGAGGGCTGGCGTCAGATCTATGAGCGACCCAGCCAACCAGCGAGGCGTTCAGCAACCGCTCGCGGCGTGAAGCCGTATTGCTCGGCGAGCACTTCATACGGCGCAGAGGCGCCGAAGTGATCGATACCGATCCGAAGCCCGTCGGCGCCGGTGATCGCTGCCCAGCCGAAGGTCGTCGCCGCTTCGATCGACGCTACGGGTATCCCATCGCCGAGAACCTGGCGACGGTAACTGTCACCTTGTGCCTCGAACAGTTCGAGGCACGGCATCGAAACGACACGAATCGACAGGCCGTGCTCTCCCAGCAAGCCTGCCGCCTGCATCGCAACGTGAAGCTCCGAACCCGTCGCAACGATCGTGGCGTCGGTTCCCGGCAGCGCGATGTAGCCACCCTTGGCGACGGCATCGGGAGCCACGTCTTCTGCGGGAATCGGAAGATTCTGGCGAGTGAGGATCAGGGCCGACGGTCCATCCAGCCGATTCATGGCAGCCTGCCATGAGCCGGCGACCTCACCAGGAGTTGCCGGGCGAAACACCCAGAGTTCCGGGATGGCCCGAAGCGCTGCAACGTGTTCGATCGACTGGTGCGTTGGACCGTCCTCACCGAGGAATATCGAGTCGTGCGTCCACACCCAGATGCTCGGTGTCTCCATCAACGCACCGAGTCGGACGGATCCACGCATGTAGTCGGAAAAGGTGAGGAACGTCGAACCGAAGGCTCTGACGCCCCCGTGGATGTTCATCCCGTTCACCATCGCTCCCATGGCGTGCTCGCGAACTCCGTAGCGGATGTTTCGGCCCGTCCGATCTTCCTTGCTGAAGTCGGAGGCGTCGTCGATGAGAGACTTCGTCGAACCCGCCAGATCGGCGTCGCCGGTGATGAAATCCATCCGCTGCTCGCCTATTTGCTGAATGACCTTGCCGGACATTGCGCGCGTCGCTGCGGCTTTGCCCGCTTCGTAGCTCGGCGCATCGAGCCGAACGGGTTGTGGATCGAAGTGCGCCGCCCAATCAGCAGCAAGCTCACCGCCGCTGGAGATGAGCGATTCATGTCGCGCATCCCATGCCTGGCGTGCCTCGGTTCCTCGTTGCATGGCCGTGTGGAAATACTTGTAGACGTCTTCAGGAATCTCGAACGGTGGCAGGTCCCAGCCGAGTTCTTGCCGCACCAAGGCGATCTCGTCGTCTCCGAGAGGGGACCCGTGAGCCTTGGCCGAATCCTGTTTGTTCGGGCTTCCGAAACCTATGTGCGTCTTGGCATCGATCAGGGTCGGCCGACCAATCGTGCTCTTCGCCTCTTCGATCGCCTGATCTATCGCGACATGATCATGACCATCCACGACGATGGTGTGCCATCCGTAAGACTCGAAACGTTGAACGACGTTCTCGGTGAATGTCCAACTCGTCGGACCCTCGAGCGAGATGTGATTGTCGTCGTAGATCGCGATCACCTTGCCGAGTTCGAGGTGCCCTGCGAGGGAGGCTGCTTCGGCTGCGACGCCTTCCATCAAGTCGCCATCCGAACAGAACACATATGTCTTGTGGTCGACGAGGTCCGAACCGAACTTCGCCTCCAGCTGGGCCTCGGCGACAGCCATGCCGATGGCGGACCCGAAACCCTGACCCAATGGGCCAGTGGTCATCTCGATCCCGCGCTCGACTTCGATCTCGGGATGTCCGGCCGTCGGATGTCCCCATTGCCGAAAGTTGCGAATGTCGTCCATCGACAAATCGAACCCGGAGAGATGCAGCACCGCGTACAAGAGCATCGATCCGTGACCGTTGGACACGACGAAACGGTCGCGGTCCAGCCAGTGCGGGTCTGTCGGATCGACAATGAGATGGCGGCCCCACAGCACCGTGGCGAGGTCGGCCATCCCCATGGGCATTCCCGGGTGGCCCGAGTTTGCCTTCTGAACGGCATCCATCGAGAGAACTCGGATGGCGTCAGCGGCGCGTTTCTGCTGATCGATGTCGAGTGTGGTCAAGGTTCCTCCGCAGGCGTGGTGGTGCGCTCAGGGTAGTGCGCGAGGAAACCCGCGGTTCTCACCGTATGGACCTCGCCACCAACAGCCCACGAAGCAGCACCCTGATCGAACGTGGCAAGCTCTGCGTTCGAAGTTCGGAGGAGCACGCCATGCAAGATCCAAAATTCCAGATCACCGTGGATTGCCACGATCCGGACGCTCAAGCACGTTTCTGGGCTGCCGCGCTCGACTACGAGCTGCAGCCACCGCCCGAGGGGTTCGCAACCTGGCGAGAATACTGGACAAGCCTCGGCGTCCCTCCCGACGAAGTCGACGACGGCTTCGATGCCATCGTCGACCGCTCAGACCGAGGTCCTCGTGTCTGGTTCCAACGGGTTCCCGAAACCAAGTCGCTGAAGAATCGCATCCACTTCGATTTGTTCGTCGGTGGCGGGCGAGCAGTGCCGCTCGGGGAACGCAAGCGCAGAGTGCGCGCCAAAGCCACCGAACTCGAAGCCATCGGCGCCACGGTCCGCAACGTGATGGACTCACCCGAACAGGGCCACTTCGCCATCGGCATGAACGATCCCGAAGGCAACGAGTTCGACGTCGTCTGAGCCAACGTCGCACTACGGTTGGACACACATCAACACGGAGGCGCTCGTGCACGGCGTTCAGGTCACCTACACCGTCAAGGATGGTCGAGTCGAGGAAAACGAAGCACTCGTTCGAGCGGTCTACGACAAGCTGCGAGAGATGGCAGAACCGGGGATCATGTACGGGACGTTCAAGAAGGACGACGGTCGGACTTTCGTCCACTTGGCGTTCTTCGAGTCACCCGAGCATCAGCAGCGGTTTGGGTC
>JABDJC010000185.1 GCA_013003395.1 Acidimicrobiia bacterium | reverse complement strand
CCCACCACCATCCTCCGCCAACACCTTCGTAATCGCAGCCGTCAACGTCGTCTTCCCATGATCAATATGACCCATCGTCCCAATGTTCACATGCGGCTTCGTCCGCTCGAACTTCTCTTTGGCCATGTCGGTCTCCTTCAGGTGTGTGGTTACTCGCCGCGTACTTTGGCGACAATTTCCTCTGCGACGCTCTGAGGCACCGCTTGGTACGAATCGAATGACATCGTGTAGTTGGCACGACCTTGGGTGCGCGAGCGCAGGTCCGTGGCGTACCCGAACATTTCTGACAACGGTGCAGTCGCCTTGACAACGCGGGCGTTGCCGCGCTGTTCCATGGACTCGACCTTGCCCCGTCGAGCGGAAAGGTCACCGATGACGTCACCCATGTAGTCCTCGGGCGTGACGACCTCGATGGCCATGATCGGCTCGAGAATCTTGATGCCCGCACGCTTGGCAGCTTCCTGCAGCGCCATGGACCCGGCGATGCGGAAGGCCATCTCGTTCGAGTCGACAGCGTGGCTCGAACCGTCGATGAGCGTCGCCTTGACATCGACCAGCGGGTAGCCGGCGAGAATGCCCGCGTCGAGCGCACCCTCGATGCCTTTCGACACGGCACCGATGTACTCCCGCGGGACGTTGCCGCCCTTGACCGAGTCGACGAATTCGAACCCAGAACCCGGCGCCGTCGGCTCGAGGTTGATGATCACGTGGCCGAACATTCCTGAACCACCGGTCTGGCGCTTCAGCTTGCCTTCCACCTTCTCAACTGCCTTCTTGATCGTCTCTCGATAAGCAACCTGCGGGCGACCGACGTTGGCGTCGACGCGGAACTCACGCATCAGGCGGTCGACGAGCACCTCGAGGTGCAACTCGCCCATTCCCGAGATGATCGTTTGACCGGTCTCGTCGTCGGACCGGACGACGAATGTCGGATCTTCGTCGGAGAGCTTGGCGAGCGCCTCACCCAACTTGTCCTGGTCGGACTTCGTCTTGGGCTCGATGGCGACCGAGATGACTGGCGCAGGGAACTCCATCGATTCGAGCTGAATCGGTGAAGTCGTCGAGGCCAGCGTGTCGCCGGTCTTCGTGTTCTTCATACCGACTGCGGCGACGATGTCGCCGGTCATGATCTCGTCGATGTCTTCCTGGTCGGCTGCGTGCATGCGCAACAAGCGACCGAAGCGCTCCTTCTTGTCGCTGCGGGTGTTGATGACGGAGTCGCCCTTTTCCGCGCGACCCGAATAGACCCGCATGTACGTGAGCTTGCCCACGTATGGGTCCGTCATGATCTTGAAAGCGAGTGCGGCGAATTCTTCGGTGTCCGAAGGCTTGCGCTCCATCGTGACGTCTTCAGAACGAGGCTTGAATCCTTCGACCGGCGGCAAGTCCACTGGGCTGGGAAGGTACGCCACGACGGCATCGAGAAGGCGCTGTACGCCCTTGTTCTTGAATGCCGAACCGCACATCACCGGGGTGAAATCCTGGTTGATGGTTCCGATTCGGACCGCAGCACGGAGCTGGTCGGCCGGAATGTCCTCACCTTCCAGGTAGAGCTCCAAGAGCGCTTCGTCCTCGGATGCCACGACGTCGAGCATCTTGTCGCGCCACTCAGCGGCTTGTGGGGCAAGCTCTTCTGGAATGTCAACAACTTCGAACTCTTTGCCCTCATCGTCTTTCCAGAGTGTCGCCTTCATCTCGATGAGATCGACGACGCCGTGGAAGTCGGCTTCGGCTCCGATGGGAATCTGAATGGGGACCGGCTTGCCGTCGAGGCGGTCGTGGATCGACTCCACAGAGCCGAAGAAATCGGCACCGATGCGATCCATCTTGTTGATGAATGCGATCCGAGGAACGCCGTAGCGGTCGGCTTGACGCCAAACTGTCTCGGACTGTGGCTCGACACCTGAAACGGCGTCGAAAACCGCCACTGCACCGTCGAGCACGCGGAGCGAACGCTCCACCTCCATGGTGAAGTCGACGTGGCCTGGCGTGTCGATGATGTTGATGGTGTGGTCGTTCCACTTGCAGGTGGTAGCCGCAGAGGTGATCGTGATGCCACGCTCCTGCTCCTGCGCCATCCAGTCCATCACGGCCGCGCCTTCGTGAACCTCACCCAACTTGTAGGTGCGGCCGGTGTAATAGAGGATTCGCTCGGTGATCGTCGTCTTGCCCGCGTCGATGTGGGCCATGATTCCGATGTTGCGGATCTTCTCTAGTGGGATAGTGCGGTTTGCCATGATGTGTTACCAGCGGTAGTGGGCGAAGGCCTTGTTGGACTCAGCCATCTTGTGGATGTCTTCCCGGCGCTTCACTGCGAGGCCGGTGCGGTTGGATGCGTCGAGGATCTCGTTGGCGAGGCGCTCGGCCATCGTGTTCTCACGACGCTTGCGAGCGAACTCGACGAGCCAGCGAACGGCGAGCGTCTGCTGACGACGAGGACGAACCTCGACAGGAACTTGGTACGAGGAGCCACCGACGCGACGGGAGCGAACCTCAACTGAGGGACGGATGTTCTCGATCGCCTTCTTGAGGACGGTGATCGGATCGGTTCCCGTGCGCTTCTCGACGATTTCCAGGGCGGAGTAGACGATGCGGCGTGAAACGCCCTTCTTCCCCTTCAACAACACCTTGTTGATGACCTGCGAAACCAAGATGCTCTGATACAACGGATCAGGCTCGATCTTGCGTACTTCTGCGGGAGCTCTACGCATCGTTGCTATCCCTTCTTGGCGCCGTAGCGGGAGCGTGACTTCTTGCGACCGTCCACGCCTGCGGCATCGAGGGCGCCGCGGATGACTTTGTACCGGACACCAGGAAGGTCCTTCACACGACCACCACGAACCAGCACGATGCTGTGTTCCTGGAGGTTGTGGCCCTCACCCGGGATGTACGCGGTGACTTCCATGCCCGACGTGAGTCGAACACGGCAAACTTTGCGAAGCGCGGAGTTCGGCTTCTTCGGTGTGACGGTGTACACGCGTGTGCACACACCACGTCGTTGTGGTGATCCGGCCAAGCCGAGAGTCTTCGTCTTCTTCGGCTTTGGCTTCCGGCCCTGTCTGACCAGCTGCTCAATCGTTGGCACGGTGCCTTCTCTCTTCCTTCGCCCAGCGCAACTCCCACAGGGGCAAGCCCTCGATCGTTGCGGTGACCTTTAACAGACGAAAATCGGCGTCCGTTCATAGAACGGTCGCCGACCCTATTTCAGCCCTCTCGGTACAACAACCTCCGGAGAGGCCTCCAGGTACGGATGGGCTGTGGATACGGCTCGGGAGTATACGGCGCGCGGTTTCTTCGCGCAAAGTCGCCTGCCTCAACCCGAGATGTCAGATCGGAAACTCTTCTTCGCTCGGCGATTGTGCCGATTGGCGAGGTTTGACAGTCTCGATTGGACGAGGCGTATCGCTGCGCAACTCGGGCAAAGTGAGCATCACGGCAATGATCACCGCCAACCACTGCCCATAGATCGCGCCAACGATTGCAGCCCCGACACCGGTGAAGATCCCGATCGCTCTCCCGATCGCGGCGCCTCGTCTCGGAGCCACCCGCTCGAGGACGGCGTCGAGCATGTGCCTGCCGTCGAGTCCACGGATCGGCAGCCAATTCAGGATTCCCCATCCGATGGCAGCCCACCAGAAGCCATAGAGAAATGCCCTGACCACCGTCGGAAACATCCGGTAGGTACCGCCCGGTTCACTCAACATCGCGTCGAGTTCGTTGAGCGACCCAAACGTACCGCCGGCGACGATCAGCAAGCTGACGCCCGCTACCACCATGCCGATGAAGGAACCCGCCGCGGCCACCAGGAACCGCCGACCAGACGACAACGGAGTCGCTGATCCCCAAGAGGTGACGCCACCGAAGGCATGGAGTCTGATGGCCACCGACGCCCCGAACCGCCGGGCAGTGAGCGCATGCCCCATCTCGTGCAGCAGGACTGCAGTGAAGGCAGCCAAGATCCAGGCAATGATGTTGACGCCGGTGAACACACCCCACCCCAGCAGGCCAACCAACAGAAATGAGGTTTCGACTTCGACGGGAACGCCTGCGAGGCGGAATTGCAGCATGAGGGGAGGGTAACGCTGCCCGAGACCCAAGTATCCACCCATTCACCAAACTTGATGCGTAGAGTCATTTGCGGAGGAGGCTGAATGAGCCTGATTCGTCGCATCACAGCAGTCGGGGGGCTGGGCCTGGCCCTGGTGCTCATGGTCGCGCTTCCCGCATCCGCGTCGCTCACCGGTCCGTGCAGCGGTTCAGCCACCATCGCCGGCGTCGAATATGACGCTTCGTTCGACTCTGCCGACAATCCGATCGTGGTACCCGAAGAGCGCGAGGGCCTGGTGATCCCTTACGAAGGCGGCATCACAGTCACCAACACCAACTACCTCGGAGCTGTTGGCCTCGTCATCGGACCGGCCACGGTGAACATCGCCACCTGGGGCCTCGAAGAGAACGACGACGACATACGGTCCACGAATCCTGGCAGCCAGTACCGCCTCGGAAGCGAGGTCAACGACATCGTCGGGTTGTACCAGCTGACCGCATTCCACGATGCGGACGGCGGCAACTGCGACGCAACGGCCATGGTGAAGCTCGAAGGCAATCCCCTGTCGACGCCGCTTGGACTCGGCGTCACCGCGGGAACGGTCATCAGCGCCGCAGGCCTCGCCGCTGCCGGAATGTCGAGGAAGCCCTGATGCGAGGTAGACCCGTTCTCGGTGTGATCTTCGGCCTGCTGTTCGGCGTGTTCTTCGCCTTGTTGCTGCAGCAGTTCTCGATCCGACCGCTCGACAACCTGTCCGTGTTCGGGTTCCCGATTCTTGGACTCCTGATCGGCCTCGCGTTGGCCAAGTGGGCGCCGTTCTCGCGCCGCTGACGCCGAAGCTCGACTGTCATCGACTGCCGCAGCGAGCGTGATCTTCAGGCTCTGGTTCGCCGACTGAGGCTGTTTCGGGTCACACGCAGAGACCGTCTTCGGTCACTCCCCGACCGCACAGCGTCGTCACCTCTACGCTCTTGAGTCCGAATCCCTCGTCGCCCGGCGTTCCGAATATATGGAGGCGAACGCCACGAACCGAGTCGTCGCCCAGACCGACGACGTCGTAGGTGACTTCGCCCAAGTCGCCGACCGTTGGAGCAACGACCATGGTGATCGTGGACGGCGGATCGGTGCTGGCGAAGGTGTCTGCCACGAGTTCGCCCAGCTCGATCATGTCAGAGCCGGTGGGGATTCCACCGAGCAACGTCACCACGGCCGAGGTCTGGTCGTCGACCACTCCGGCCAAGGCCAAGAACGACGAGTTCACCCAGCCTTCGACGCCGTCGACTTCGACGGCTTGCCATATCGAACCCACCAGGAGCCGCCCCTCACCGAGTGCGATGGCGTCGGTCGAGGTTGGATCCAAAGTGGCGACCACGTCGAATTCGACTCCCGGACCGGATCGAACATTGAGGACGTCGTCGTGAGCCACACCGATCACGGCTACCTCTGAACCTGCCGCAAATACGATGTCGAACGGCTCTCCGGGCAACGTGGTCGTGGTGGGGGCAACGGTTGTCGGCGGAACGGTGGTCGTAGTGGTCGGCGCCGGCGTTGTTGTCGTTTCGCCGGCGGGTGGTGCAGTCGTGGTCGCGTCGCCCGCATCGGTGCCGCAAGCGCTGAGCACCAGTGCCAAAGCGGTGACCGCGACGAAAGTGGGGAACGAACGAATTCTCATGACTGGATCCTTCCTTCCCTTCGACCGTAGGTCGTCTATTGCCTGTCGAACAGAGGCTAAATGCCTTCCACGACTACTCGAGCAACAACGAGAAACGGGCCCCGAAGGGCCCGTTTCTGTTGATCGATCGAATGGACTGGATCTACTCGTCGGCCTCTGCTTCGCCGCCATCGGAATCGCCTGACTGCGCTCCGAGTGAAGCGAGCCACTCGGCCGGGTTGGCCGGCAACGCCGATTCGTCCGACTCGCTCGGAACGACATCGCCAAACAGACCGAGCGCACTGACGACCGTTGCATCGGGAAGGTGCGGCTGCACCACCTGATAGTCGTCCGTGCCGGTACCGGCTGGGATGAGTTTGCCGATGATGACGTTTTCCTTCAGACCACGCATGAAGTCCGACTTGCCCTGGAGCGACGCTTCCGTGAGCACACGGGTCGTCTCCTGGAACGAAGCCGCAGACAGCCACGAGTCCGTCGCCAAGGACGCCTTGGTGATACCCATGAGTTCCGGCCGACCTTCTGCGGGCTGCTTGCCTTCCTGCACCAACTGGCGGTTGGTCTCGAGGAAGTCGCGGTCATCGACGAGTTCGGCAGGCAGATACGGCGAGTCGCCGGCATTGACCACGCGAACTCGGCGCAGCATCTGACGCACGATCATTTCGATGTGCTTGTCGTGGATGTCCACACCCTGCGAGCGGTAGACCTCCTGCACCTGATCGACGAGGTACTGCTGGGCAGCACGAACACCCTGGATCTCGAGCACTTCCTTCGGATCCAAGGGACCCTCGGTCAGCTGAACACCAGGCTCGATGATGTCGCCCTCGGCAACGCGTAGGCGTGCACGACGTGGCAACGGATACTCGGTTTCGAGTTCATCGCTTTCAGACACCATGATCCGGCGTCCGTCTTCGTCGTCGATGATCTTCACCGCTCCGCCATGCTCGGCGAGAATCGCCTTGCCCTTTGGCGTACGGGCTTCGAACAGCTCGACCACGCGAGGCAGACCGTGCGTGATGTCCTCACCAGCCACACCACCGGTGTGGAAGGTACGCATCGTCAACTGGGTACCAGGCTCACCGATGGACTGGGCAGCGACGATGCCGACTGCTTCGCCCATCTCGATGTTTGTACCCGTTGCGAGCGACTGTCCGTAACAGAAGGCACAGACGCCGTGACGTTCTTCGCAAGTCAGCACTGACCGAACCCGGACCTGGAGGACATCTGGTGCCTTCTCCAGCGCAGCAAGCTCCTCACGAAGAATCGTGGTTCCCTTGCGCAGCTTCACGCCAGTCGCCGTCTCGATGAGACTGCGGCCGGACTTCACGTCTTCGGCGATCACTCGACCGATGATGCGATTGCGCAGGTAGCGGAACGGGGGCTCACCCTCTGCCTTGCGAACGTCGAGCACGATTCCACGGTCGGTGCCACAGTCGACGTTGCGCACGATGACCTCTTGGCTGACATCGACGAGACGACGTGTGAGATAGCCGGAGTCTGCGGTACGCAGAGCCGTGTCGGCCAGTCCCTTGCGGGCACCGTGAGTCGAGATGAAGTACTCGAGCACCGACAACCCTTCACGGAAGTTCGAGATGATCGGCCGAGGAATGATGTCACCCTTCGGGTTTGCCACGAGACCACGCATACCCGCGATCTGGCGAACCTGCATGATGTTTCCACGTGCACCGGAACGCACCATCATGTCGATGGGGTTGAACTTGTCCTCACGGAGTGTGACCTCCATGGCGTCCTTCACCTTGTCCGTGGCTTCTGTCCAGATCTCGATGAGTTCTTGACGGCGCTCGTCGTCGGTGATGACACCCTTCTGGTACAAGCCCTCGACCTTGGCGGCTCGCTCCTCGAACGCCTCGAGAATCTGCGCCTTCTGCGGAGGAGTCTTCACATCCTCCAGCCCGATCGTGAGACCAGCTCTGGTTGCGTACGTGAAGCCGAGCTGCTTGATGGCGTCCAGCGTCACCGCAACATCACGCTTGTTGTAGCGATCGATGATCTCCTCGATGAGGTTGCGAATGTCCGACTTCATCACCGGCGCTTCCACGTACGGGAAGTCGACCGGCAACGCACCGTTGAGCAGCGCGCGGCCGAGAGTCGTCTCACAAGGCTTCGATCCATCCATCGGCTCGGCGGCGATCAGCGTGGGCAGTGCTCGGTGGAGCTCGGGATACAGATCTGGGTCGCCTGCGATCTCCCCAACGCGAAGCTTGATCGGAGCATGCAGCGAGAGATCGCCGATGTCGTAGGCCATGACGGCCTCCTCCACCGACCCAAAGGCACGACCCGCACCCTTGGCATCCTCGACGAACTCAGACAGGTAGAACACACCGATGACCATGTCCTGTGACGGGGTCACGATCGGACGGCCGGATGCAGGCGACCTCGTGTTGTTGGAAGACAACATCAAGACGCGGGCCTCAGCCTGAGCCTCTGCGGACAACGGCAAGTGCACGGCCATCTGGTCACCGTCGAAGTCGGCGTTGAACGCCTCACAAACCAACGGGTGAATCTGAATGGCCTTGCCCTCCACCAACACCGGCTCGAACGCCTGGATGCCGAGGCGGTGCAACGTCGGTGCACGGTTGAGGAACACGGGATGCTCCTCGATGACCTCGGCAAGCACGTCCCACACCTGTGGGCGACGACGCTCCACCATGCGCTTTGCGGCCTTGATGTTCTGTGCCAGGTCGAGGTCGACCAGACGCTTCATGACGAACGGCTTGAACAGCTCGAGCGCCATGATCTTCGGCAGACCGCACTGGTGCAACTGAAGCTGCGGACCAACAACGATGACCGAACGACCCGAATAGTCGACACGCTTTCCGAGCAGGTTCTGACGGAACCGTCCTTGCTTGCCCTTCAACATGTCCGAGAGCGACTTGAGTGGCCGGTTGCCCGGTCCCGTCACCGCACGGCCACGACGACCGTTGTCGAACAGCGCGTCCACAGCCTCCTGCAGCATGCGCTTTTCGTTGTTCACGATGATCTCTGGAGCACCGAGATCGAGAAGCCGCTTCAGCCGGTTGTTGCGGTTGATGACTCGTCGATACAGGTCGTTCAGGTCGGAAGTGGCGAACCGGCCACCGTCGAGCTGAACCATCGGCCTCAGGTCAGGGGGAATCACCGGAACTGCTTCGAGGATCATTGCCAGCGGATCGTTCTGACCCTCGGCGAACGGAGTCACCACCTTGAGACGCTTCATCGCACGCTGACGGCGCTGCTGTGAGTTTGCGTCCAGGTCCTCACGGAGATGCGCTACTTCGGCGTCGAGGTCCATGAACGCGATGAGGTCCTTGATGGCCTCGGCGCCCATGCCCCCGTTGTAGTAATCGCCATAGCGGTCTACCACTTCACGCCAAAGCTGCTCTGATTCGATCAGCTGTTTCGGCTTCATGGTCTTGAACGTGTCGAACGCCTCGTGGAGCAACTCTTGCTCGACGCGGGCACGATCTTCACGGTCCTTGATCTCGCGCTCGACTTCGCGACGCCGTGCGTTCACTTCAGCGGTGGTCGCTCCGGCTTCTTCCATCTGAGCGAGCTCCTGCTCGAGCCGGGAAAGGCGCTCGCCCTTCCAGTCCTCGAACTCGGTGAGAATGATCTCGAGCTCGTGCTGAACCGACTCCTCGAGTTCGAGAATGTCAGCCTGGCGGCGTTCATCGTCGACCCGGGTGACGAGATATGCCGCGAAGTAGATGACCTTCTCGAGATCCTTCGGGGACATGTCCAACAGGTATCCGAGACGGCTCGGTACACCCTTGAAGAACCAGATGTGCGTGACTGGCGCAGCGAGTTCGATGTGGCCCATGCGCTCGCGCCGGACCTTGGCTCGGGTGACCTCAACTCCGCAACGCTCACAGACGACGCCGCGAAAGCGGACTCGCTTGTACTTGCCGCAGTAGCACTCCCAGTCCCGCGTGGGACCGAAGATGCGCTCGTCGAAGAGCCCATCCTTCTCAGGCTTGAGGGTTCGGTAGTTGATGGTTTCCGGCTTCTTGACTTCGCCAAACGACCAGGATCGAATCTGGTCTGCACTGGCGAGGCCGATCTTCAGTTCATCGAAGAGCTGTGGCAAGCTTCACCTCTCTCGTGTAGTGGTGATGAGTAGGGACTTCGGTCTTGTTGGTGAATTGTGTTTTCAGGTCGTCAGCTCGGCACGTTCGGGGCGGGAGATGTCGATGCCGAGGGAGGCCGCGGTGCGGAACACGTCCTCCTCCAACTCTTTCAGCTCGACTTCCTCACCAGCGGACAACATCTCGACGTTCAAGCACAGGCTCTGCATCTCCTTGATGAGCACCTTGAAGGACTCGGGAATGCCAGGCTCGGGGATGTTGTCGCCCTTGACGATGGCCTCGTACACCTTGACGCGGCCGCGGACATCGTCAGACTTGATGGTGAGCAGCTCTTGGAGCGCATATGCGGCGCCGTAAGCCTCGAGTGCCCAGACTTCCATCTCTCCGAAACGCTGACCACCGAACTGCGCCTTACCACCGAGCGGCTGCTGGGTGATCATCGAGTACGGGCCGGTGGAACGTGCGTGGATCTTGTCGTCGACCAGGTGGACGAGCTTCAAGATGTAGATGTAGCCGACCGTTATGGGGAAGTCGAACGGCTCGCCGGTGCGGCCGTTGAACAACGTCGCCTTGCCGGTGCCGTCGATGAGCTGGTCGCCGTCGGCGTTCGGGGATGCCACGTTGAGCACCTGGATGATCTCGTCTTCGCGCGCACCGTCGAACACGGGCGTTGCGACCTTGGTCCATGGCTTGGCGCCGATCGAACCTGGGCTGTTGCCCTCGAATGCTTCCCAGCCCTGGGCAGCTGCCCAGCCGAGATGCGTCTCGAGGATCTGACCGAGGTTCATACGAGATGGCACGCCGAGCGGCGACAAAATGATGTCGACAGGCGTTCCATCGGACATGAACGGCATGTCTTCGACGGGGAGGATCTTGGAGATCACACCCTTGTTGCCGTGCCGGCCGGCGAGCTTGTCTCCCTCTGAGATCTTGCGCTGCTTGGCAACGTAGACCCGCACGAGTTCGTTCATGCCGGGGGGAAGGTCGAAGCCGTCTTCACGACGGAACTCCTTGACCGCAATGGCCTTGCCGGTCTCGCCGTGTGGAACCTTCAGTGAGACGTCGCGAACCTCTCGCGCCTTCTCTCCGAAGATGGCCCGCAGCAGACGCTCTTCCGGCGTCAGCTCGGTTTCACCCTTTGGCGTGACCTTGCCGACCAGGTAGTCGCCTGGACCGACTTCGGCACCGATGCGAACGATGCCGCGATCGTCGAGGTCACGAAGCACTTCTTCTGCGACGTTCGGAATGTCCCGAGTGATCTCTTCGGCGCCGAGCTTGGTGTCTCTCGCCTCGATCTCGTGCTCGTCGATGTGGATGGAGGTCAGCATGTCCTCTTTGACGAGACGCTCTGACAGGATGATCGCATCCTCATAGTTGTGCCCTTCCCACGGCATGAATGCCACGAGCAGGTTGCGTCCCAGCGCCAACTCGCCGTCTTCTGTCGACGGCCCGTCGGCAATGACGGCGCCTGCCTTGACCTTGTCGCCCTCGCTGACGATGGGCTTCTGGTTGATGCAGGTTCCCTGATTGGAACGCTCGAACTTCTTGAGCGGCATGACGAACTTGGTGTTCGTGCCCGTCTCCTTGATGACGATCTGTACGCCGGTGACTTCGACGATTTCGCCATCAACCGGACTGAGAACGACGTCGCCTGAATCCTGAGCCGCACGGCCTTCGACACCGGTACCGACCAACGGACCGTCAGGGCGCAGCAACGGGACAGCCTGGCGCTGCATGTTCGAACCCATCAACGCACGGTTGGCGTCGTCGTGCTCGAGGAATGGAATGAGCGACGTGGACACCGAAACGACCTGTTTCGGCGAGACGTCCATGTAGTCGATTTCCTCAGGAGTCACGTAGTCGACCTCGCTGCCGGTGCGGCGAACGAGGACTCGCTCGTGGGCGAAGGATCCGTCATCGTTGATGACAGCGTTCGCCTGGGCGATGACGAAGGGCTCTTCTTCGGATGCAGTGAGGAAGTCGACGTTGGTCGTGACCTTGCCCTTGACGACACGCCGGTACGGCGTCTCGATGAACCCGTATCGGTTGACCTTGGCGTAGCTCGCCAGGGAACCGATCAGGCCGATGTTTGGACCCTCTGGTGTCTCGATCGGGCACATCCGGCCGTAGTGAGAAGGGTGAACGTCACGAACTTCGAATCCAGCGCGCTCACGTGACAGTCCACCAGGACCCAGCGCCGAGAGGCGGCGTCGGTGGGTGAGGCTGGCGAGCGGGTTCGGCTGATCCATGAACTGGCTCAACTGGCTCGTTCCGAAGAACTCCTTGATGGAAGCCACGACCGGACGAATGTTGATGAGACTCTGCGGCGTGATGGACTCGGGATCCTGCGTCGACATGCGTTCACGCACCACACGCTCGAGGCGTGTGAGACCGACGCGGATCTGGTTCTTGATGAGCTCACCCACGGTGCGCACCCGGCGATTGCCGAAGTGGTCGATGTCGTCCGTGCGATAGCCGGCGGTCCCGGCATGAAGATTCACGAGGTACTTGAGGCCGTCGAGGATGTCTTCTTCCGTGAGCAGACCATGCTCGTCAGCCTTGTAGTCCTCCATCTTCATGGGGGTACGACCGAACTTCTGGTCGAGCTTGTACCGACCGACACGCGTCAGGTCGTAGCGCTTCGGGTTGTAAAAGAGCGTGTTGATGAGGCTGCGGGCAGACTCGACGGTGGTCAGCTCGCCCGGCCGGAGCTTGCGATACAAGTCGAGAAGTGCCTCGTCGCGCTCAGTCGTGGGATCCTTTTCGAGAGTGTTTCGCAGCACTTCGCTGTCGCCGAAGATGGCGACGAAGTCTTCGTCAGACTCACCCACACCCAGTGCACGCAAGAACGTGGTGACATATTGACGACGCTTGCGGTCGACGCGGACACCCATGGTGTCCTTCTTGTCGATGTCGAACTCGAGCCAGGCACCGCGGCCGGGGATGACCTTTGCAGCGAACACGTCCTTGTCCGAGGTCTTGTCGATCGACTGATCGAAGTAGACACCGGGAGACCGTACGAGCTGGCTGACCACGACACGCTCGGTGCCGTTCACGATGAACGTGCCGTTTTCGGTCATGATGGGGAAGTCGCCGAGGAACACTTGCTGTTCCTTGATCTCTCCCGTTTGGCGGTTGATGAAGCGAGCGGTCACGAACAGCGGCTTGGAGAAGTTGGAGTCTTGCTCCTTGGCTTCCTCGATCGAGAGCGGCGGCTCACCAAAGCGGTGATCGGTCAGTTCGAGGGCGAGGTTGCCCGTGAAATCCTCGATTGGCGAGATTTCACTGAAGATTTCACGCAGCCCACTCTCGAGAAACCACGAGAATGAATCATGCTGGACGGACAAGAGATCTGGGAGGGGCTGGACCTCAGGGATCTTGGCGAATGAGAGACGCTCGGTGCGCGCACGGGCCAAAGGAATCCTCCTCTATAGAGACTGAGCGGGTGGTGGGTCTGGAGACGACGCAAACCAGGATAGCACAATGCTATCCCGGCTGATCCGGTTGGGTCCTACGCTCGATTGTGATGCGAATATACCCCACTTTCGCGAGGGGGGTCAAGGATTTTCGATGCTTCTGGCCCGATGATCGGCAGAGGACGACATGAGCGTAAGGTGTGCAACAGATCAGGGAGGATGACCATTCAGCGAGTTGTGACCCTCGATGCGGTGCGCATCGGCGACGTTGGAACAGTCGGCGGCAAGAACGCCTCTCTCGGCGAGATGATCACCAAGCTCGCCTCAGCCGGAGTACTCGTTCCTGGAGGTTTCGCGACAACCGCAGACGCATATCGCGAGTTTCTGTCCACAAGCGGCCTGGATGCCCGGATTCGCCTGCGACTGGACGATCTCGACACCAATGACGTCATCGGACTGGCCGCGGCCGGACGCGAGATCCGCCGGTGGGTCATCGAAACGCCGCTGAGTGAGGGCCTGGTGACCGATCTCACCTCCGCCTGGGAAACCATGGAGGCGGCCACCGACGGCGATTTGGCCGTCGCGGTCCGGTCGTCGGCCACCGCAGAGGACCTCCCCGAGGCGTCATTCGCGGGACAGCAAGAGACCTTCCTCAACGTCAGAGGACTCGACGCCCTGTTCGAGGCGGTCCATCGAGTGTTCGCCTCGCTCTACAACGACAGAGCCATCTCGTATCGCGTTCACCACGGCTTCGAACACCACGAAGTTGCGTTGTCCGCCGGCATCCAGAAGATGGTGCGATCCGCTTCGAGCGGCGTCGCGTTCACCATCGACACCGAGTCCGGGTTCTCCGATGCCGTGTTCATCACCTCCATCTACGGCTTGGGCGAGTTGATCGTTCAAGGTGAGGTGAATCCAGACGAGTTCTACGTCTACAAACCGGCCATCGGGGCAGGACGCCCTGCGTTGCTGAGCAAGACCATTGGAGCCAAGCAGCGTGAGATGCTGTATGCCGACGATGGAGTCAGGACCCAAGAGGTGGACAGCGCGCGGCGTCGTCGGTTCTCACTCTCCGACGAGGACGTCACCGCCCTGGCGGCGCAAGCGGTCGCCATCGAGCAGCACTACGGGCAGCCGATGGACATCGAATGGGCGAAGGACGCTGATGACGGCCTGATCTACATCGTCCAGGCGCGTCCCGAAACCGTCCAAAGTCGCAGCGGGCGGGTGTTGGAGCGGTTCCGCATCAAGGCAACGGTGGAAGCGCTGGTCACCGGCCGCAGCGTCGGGCAGCGCGTCGGCCAGGGGCGAGTACGCGTGGTGCGATCGCCGGCCGAGATGCATACCGTGGAGGAAGGGGACGTTCTGGTCGCCGACATGACCGACCCCGACTGGGAGCCGATCATGAAACGGGCATCGGCGATCGTCACCAACAGGGGTGGGCGAACCTGTCACGCGGCCATCATCGCCAGAGAACTCGAGATTCCCGCAGTGGTCGGGTCAGGCAATGCCACAGACGTTCTCGAGAGCGGCACTGACGTGACCGTGTCTTGTGCAGAAGGCGACACGGGGTTCGTGTATCCGGGCCTGGTCGACTACGACGTCCAGCGAATCGAACTCGACTCGATGCCACCGATCGACACCAAGATCATGATGAACGTCGCCAGCCCCGACAGGGCCTTTTCCTTTGCGCGACTTCCCAACGCCGGCGTCGGCCTGGCCCGTGTCGAATTCGTCATCAACAACGTCATCGGCATCCACCCCAAGGCGCTCATCGACTACGAGGACCTACCAACTGAACTACGAACCGAGATCGACAGCAGAATTGCCGGCTACCCCGACCCACAGACGTTCTTCGTCGAGAAACTCCGGGAAGGAGTTGCGACCATCGCCGCGGCGTTCCACCCCAAGCCGGTGATCGTCCGCATGTCGGACTTCAAGTCGAACGAATACGCCCATCTCGTCGGCGGAGATCGCTACGAGCCAACCGAAGAAAACCCCATGATCGGCTTCCGAGGCGCCGCTCGGTACACGGACCCATCTTTTGCCGAGTCGTTCGCCTTGGAGTGTCGAGCGCTGCGGATGGTGAGAGAGGACATGGGCCTCGAAAATGTGAAGCTGATGATCCCGTTCGTCCGGACGCTCGACGAGGCTCGTGGCGTCATCGAAGTGCTCGAGCAGCACGGTATCGAGCGGGGGGTACACGGCCTGGAGCTGATAATGATGTGCGAGCTACCGTCGAACGCAGTGTTGGCCGAGCAGTTCCTGGACTACTTCGACGGCTTTTCGATCGGATCCAACGACCTGACGCAGCTGACGCTGGGACTCGACCGCGACTCAGGACTCGTCGCCAAAGCATTCAACGAGCGCGACCCGGCCGTTCTCGCCTTGATGGACATGGCCATCAAGGCGTGTCAGAAGAGCGGCAAGTACATCGGCATCTGCGGCCAAGGCCCCTCAGATCATCCCGGGCTGGCTCGCTGGTTGATGGATCGCAACATCGAGTCGATGTCGCTCAATCCCGACACGGTGCTGGAGATGTGGTTGTTCCTCGCCAACGAGGTTCCGGCATGACCACCAGGGTCGTGTTCTGCGTTTCGGACCATACGGGTCTCACTGCCGAGACGTACGCGCACTCCATCGTCAGTCGCTTCCAGAGCGTGAAGGCCGATTACGAGACGCGCCCGTTCATCGACGACATGGACAAGCTTTCAACGGTCGTGGAGGAAATCGACATGGTCGCACGGCAGGGCACTCGTCCGATCGTGTTCTCGACGCTGACTGATCCAGACATGAGTGAGACCCTCTCCAAGGCCAACGGCCTGGTGCTCGGATTGTTCGATGGGTTCGTCGAGCAGCTCGGCGAAGAACTTGGGCTGGAGGCCGACACCACCGTCGGCATGTACCACGGCATCGGTGACGTCGGCACCTACCAGGTGCGCCTCGATGCGCTCGACTTCACACTCACCACGGATGACGGACTGGGAACGGATCGGTACCAAATGGCGGACATCATCGTCGTAGGCGTTTCCCGTGTGGGGAAGACGCCAACCTGTCTCTACCTGTCCATGCAGTACGGACTGCGCGCAGCGAACTACCCGCTGACGGGTGAAGAGCTCGAGAGCACGGAGTTGCCGCAGGCGCTGCACCCGTACCGTGATCGACTGTTTGGTCTGACCATCGATCCCACGAGACTGTTTCAGATTCGTCAGAAGCGCCGTCCGGACTCCAGCTATTCGAGCTTCGAGCAGTGCACCAGAGAAGTCTCGGCCGCCGAGCGCATGTTCAAGGCCAATTCGATTCCGACCACAGACTCAACGACACGCTCCATCGAGGAGATCACCGCGACGCTGATGCGGGAAGCAGATCTCGACCGCAAGCTCTGATTCGCTCTACTCCTGTGGGCTATGCTCGGCGCTCGAATTGGTCTCGTGGGTGGGCCAAGATCGTCGGAGGATGGATGACGGCACAACAGACGCCCACGTTCGGAATATCGATCGCTTCCATATTCCGGACCGCAATCGTCGGGTTCTTCAAGAATCCGGGACCGCTCTTCGCCGCGGCGATGGCGACGCTCGCCACGTACGCCGCGTTCCGCATTCCGGCTCAGGCAGCTCTCAACGACGACTTGCTTGTGAGGTCGATCGCTCTTGATCTCGTCGGTCTTGTTCTTGCCGGTGTCGTGGCCTTCCCGTGGTATAGCTATTCACTCGACGTCGTTGACGGCAAGCCCATCGACACCCGCAAACCGCTCGAGTCGTTCTGGTGGATCAGGCCGCAGCTGATCGCGTCGATATTCTTCTGGGCAGGCGTCTTGCTCGGCTTTCGCTACCTGTTCGGGCTGCTGTCCATCGTGGTCGTGGTCCTCTATGCCTTCGCCGGTTTCGTTTTGGCCGATGGCAAGCAGCGCAGCGGCCTCAAAGCCCTGGGCACCAGCGTGTTGATCGGTGAAGGAAAGCGCATCGGACTCGTCGCAATTGCGGCTCTCT
>JABDJC010000150.1 GCA_013003395.1 Acidimicrobiia bacterium | reverse complement strand
GTACGAGGTCGGTCAATGCTTTGGCGACGCCGATCAACGCCTCCGACGCAGGTGAGCTCGGGTGAGCGGCGACAACTGGTTTGCCGTCGTCGCCTCCAGCCACCACAAACGGATCGAGCGGCACCTTCCCGAGTAGGGGAACGCCCAGGTCGGCTGCGAGCGCCTCGCCGCCTCCTTCGCCGAAAAGGGCGTAGTGACGCCCTTCCTCCGTCGTGAAGCCTGACATGTTCTCCACGACGCCGCCCACCGGCATGTGCGAGCGTCTAGCCATGTCCGCAACCCGAGCCGCCACTTTCTGTGCCGCCTTCTGAGGCGTTGTGACGACCACCATCTCCGCTTGCGGCAGGAGTCGTGACAACGCCATCTGAATGTCGCCGGTACCGGGCGGCATGTCGAGCACCAGATAGTCGAGGGAAGAAGGCCATGCCACGTCACGCAGGAACTGTTCGAGAGCCTTCGACAGCATGAGACCACGCCACATCAGGGCGGTGCCCTCTTCTTCGACGATGAGACCGGTCGAGACGAGGTGAATGCCTTGAGCAACGACGGGGACGATTTTGTGGTCCGATTCCCGGGCGTTGAGCCGCTCAGTGGCTCCGAGCATTCTCGGAACCGAAAAGCCCCATATGTCGGCGTCGAGCAGGCCAACTTCGAATCCTTGGTCGCGAATCGCCACCGCCAGGTTGACGCTGAGTGAGGACTTGCCGACTCCGCCCTTGCCCGAGCTCACCGCGATCACTCGCGTCAATGGATTGACCATTGTGGGCAGCGCGTTCTCGCGAGCGTTACGCCGAGCGCGGTCCATCAGCGCCGATCGCTCATTCGAGGTCATTGCTGCGATTCGCACGTCGACGGAGTCAACACCAGGAATGGCCTTGACCTTGCGCACGACGTCCGTCTCGATCTGGTCTCGCATTGGACAGGCTGCGATCGTGAGTGCGACGTCGATCTCGGCACGGCCGTCATTCACCGTGACTCCTCGGACCATGCCCAGTTCAACGATGTCCGCCCCGAGTTCAGGGTCGATCACACCGCGAAGTGCCGAAAGGATGTCTTCTTCTAGGGCCATGACCCAATGGTAGGGGCGGCTGGGGAACATGGAATTGTGGAAACCGTATCTGGGTTGTACTGATTCGTCGTATACTTTGGGCGCGACGAGGCCGATAGTGACCTTGTGCGCCCGCCACGAGGAGTTTTCGCAGATGATGACCAACGACGATCAGAAGACCGTGAACCTCGGTTTGCCGAGTGCGCCGCCCAAGCGCGCTGCGCTCACCTCGTCAGCCGCGGCCAAGGTTGCTGAGCTCATCGCGGCCGAAGGCGACGAGAGCCTCATGCTCCGTTTGGGCGTCAGGCCTGGCGGATGCTCCGGATTCTCGTACGAGATGTTTTTCGACTCTCAAGTCGACGAGTCGGACATCATCACTGAAACCGATGGCGTGAAGCTCGTCGTCGACCGCGAAAGCGCCGCAATGCTCAAGGGCGCCACTGTCGACTTCAAAGACGGTGGGCTCCAAGGCTCCGGCTTCGCGATCAACAACCCGAACCAGCAGCGCAGCTGCGGTTGCGGGCAGAGTTTCTCCTAGCCACCACCCACCTCCAATCTTCGGGTGATTCGTTCGAACGCGCTGTCTGGCCGTCCGTTACCCTGCCGCGGAAGAATCGGCTCGGTTGGAGGTAGCGATGGCGAAGCAGGTATTGCAGGCGACGAGTGCTCCTGAGCCGCTCGGACCGTATTCCGTGGCGACAGAAGCCAATGGTTTCGTGTTCGTCTCGGGACAGGTCGGCATAAACCCCGAGACGGGTTCAGCTCCCGAGGGTGGAGTTGAGCCGCAGACACGTCAAGCGATGACGAACCTCAGAGCGATCCTCTCCGACAATGGATTGACCATGGATGACATCGTCAAGACCACGTTGTTCCTTGCGTCCATGGCCGACTTCCCCAACGTCAACACCATCTATTCCGAGTACTTCGGAGGACAGCCACCTGCGCGGTCGACCATCCAAGCCGGAGCGCTCCCCGGCGGCTATCTGTTCGAGATCGAGGCCATTGCGGCCCGCTGAGGCCGCTCCAGAAATTTGACGAGGAGACTCATGACCAGGGACCAGATATTCGCTGCGCTCGGACTGACCGACCACACGTCGGGCGCATATGTCGGTGAATGGCTCGAGACGACAGGAGCTCCGCTCGAAAGCGTCTCACCTGCCACCGGAGACGTGATCGGTGCCATTGCCCAGGCGACTCGCGATGACTACGAGAAAGCCATCACGACGGCTGAGGCGACGTTCAAAGAGTGGCGCATGGTGCCGGCTCCCAAGCGCGGCGACTACGTCCGCCAGATCGGCAACGCCCTACGTGACCAACGTCGCGAACTCGGGGCCTTGGTGTCGCTTGAGATGGGCAAGATCTGGCCGGAGGGCGAGGGCGAGGTGCAGGAAGCCATCGACATCGCAGATTTCGCGGTCGGCTTGTCTCGTCAGTTGTACGGATTGACGATGGCGTCCGAGCGTCCCCGCCATCGCATGTACGAGCAGTGGCAGCCTCTCGGACCCGTTGGGATCATCACCGCCTTCAACTTCCCCGTCGCCGTCTGGTCGTGGAACGCGCTTGTCGCAGCGGTGTGTGGCGACACGATGATCTGGAAACCGTCGCCGATGGTGCCGTTCACGTCGATCGCCGTCACCAAAGTCTGTCAGGAAGTCATGGCGGGCACCGGCTTCGAGGGGGTCTTCGGCTTGGCGGTCGGAGACCTCGAGAACGTCGGGACGCCAATGGTGGAGGATCGGCGCATTCCGTTGATCTCGGCGACAGGCTCGACCCGGATGGGTGCTCAGGTCGGGCAGGCCGTCGCGGGGCGTCTTGGTCGCTCGCTGCTGGAATTGGGTGGCAACAACGCAATCGTGGTCATGGACGATGCCGACATCGAACTCGCCGTTCGTGGAGCGCTTTTTGCCGCAGCCGGCACTGCCGGTCAGCGATGCACCAGTCTGCGACGTCTCATCGTGCACACCGACATCGCCGATCGCCTCGCGAAGCGTCTGGCAGACGCCTACGCCCAGATACCGATCGGGGACCCACTGGCCGAAGGCACCTTGATGGGGCCACTCATCAACCAGGATTCGGTCGATAATGCGCTCAGCGCACTGCAAATCGGCCTGGAACAGGGCGGCGAGCTGCTGTACGGCGGCGAGGCCATCGACGGTCCGGGCTTCTACTTCCAACCAACCCTCGTGAAGATCCCGAGCACTGCAGGCATCGTGCAGGAAGAGACGTTCGGCCCGATCATGTGGATGATCGAGGTCTCGAGTCTGGACGAGGCCATCGAAGTGCAGAACGGGGTGCGGCAGGGTCTCTCGTCCGCAATCTTCACCGACTCGCTGAGAAACGCCGAGCGCTTTCTATCGGCAGAAGGATCCGACTGCGGCATCGCCAACGTGAACATCGGTACCTCAGGTGCAGAAATTGGTGGCGCCTTCGGCGGAGAGAAGGAGACCGGAGGCGGCCGGGAGTCGGGATCTGACTCGTGGAAGGCGTACATGCGTCGCCAAACCGTGACCATCAATTGGTCGAACGATCTGCCACTGGCGCAGGGGATCGAATTCGGCTGATCTCTTGACGTTGCGTGTGGCATGAGATAATCTAAGTGCATTGCTATCAGATTCTTGAAGCGAGTGAGAAAGGAGCTGATGCACATGCGTTACGACCCGTTCACCGACTTTGATCGGTTGTGGCGCCATTTCGAGTCCGTTCCTGGTGCTGGTCAGATGCCGATGGACGCCTACGCGAAGGATGACGAGTACGTACTCACCTTCGATCTCCCAGGCGTACGCCCTGAAAGTGTCGACATCACCGTTGAGAACAGCGTCTTGACGGTCACTGTCGAGAGGCCGAACGAGGACACCGACGGCGTCAACTGGATGGTGCGAGAGCGCCCGACAGGCAAGCACAGCCGCCAGGTCAAGCTCGGAGCGAAGCTGGACAGCGGAAGCATCTCAGCCAACTACGACCAGGGTGTGCTGACGGTACGGATTCCTGTCCGTGAAGATGCGAAGCCATACAAGGTCAGCATCGGCGCATCCGACAACACGGCAATCGAAGCCAACGCGACGAGCTGATCGAACGAGTTGGTGCAGCAAGGGCCCGGCAGCAAGCCGGGCCCTCGCCGCGCCCGGTTCGGGAACGTTCTCGTACGGTGATGCCCCCCTGCGGCCTAGGAGGCCGCTGTCCCCCCAACACTCGCTGCGCCCGCGAGGGGGACAAGCAACCGCTCGCCGCGCTCGTTAGGGAGGGGACGGATGCCTTTCTCCTCCCCCGTCGACGGAGGAGACGTTTGGGCGAGGAAGCGGCGCTAGCCGCGGAGGGAGCACAACGGTTGAAGGGCGATCGCTGTCGTTGAGCTTCTGACGCGTGGGCGCAGGAGTTTCTCGTGCGGTGATGCCCCCCTGCGGCCTAGAGCTGAGATGCGCTTCGCAATCTGAGTCCTGTTCGGCCTCTGATCGCTCCTCATATCGGTGCCTCCGCTGGCGCTCCGGCGCTGTCTTCTACGTCCCCCCAACACTCGCTGCGCTCGCGAGGGGGACAGACGCTCTCGCGTGGCTCGCTGGGGAGGGGACGGTTGCCTTTCTCCTCCCCCGTCGACGAAGGAGACGGTTGGGGAGGAAGCGGCGGCGATCGCGTCCGTGAGATTCTGACGCGATCGCTCAGCCGAAGCGGTAGCCGACTGACCTGACTGTCGTTATCCAAGCTGAGCGTTCTTCGCCCAGCTTGGCTCGGAGTCTTCTCACGTGAACGTCGACCGTGCGAGAGCCGCCG
>JABDJC010000138.1 GCA_013003395.1 Acidimicrobiia bacterium | reverse complement strand
CGTCGACTGGATCTGCGGAGCGTCGCCCGAAATGTCTACCTGGGTGATGGTCGAGGTGCCGCCGTAGTACGACGGAGCGAAGCCGGAACGTGCCACGTCCGTTCCAGGCGTGGTCTGAGCAGTTCCGAGCACGATGACGGTGTCGCCTGACAGCAAGAGTTCTGAATTCCAGGTGTCAGCGAAGCGCAGGGTGCCGGTGATCTCGGGTCCGTCGTCGCCGAGCGATACCACCTGGAGCACGTTGTTGGCCAGAGCAACGATACGGTTGCCGTCGGTCTTGATGATGTCAGGTTCGTCGACGCCGACTTCCTGCACGTTCGTCGTTGAGTAGTCGACGCCCGCGATCGGAGCCTGGCCGGAGTCGCTCTCAGCGGCAGCAAACACGTCGGCGACGCCATCCCGTGCGCCAAAGAGAACGGGTCCGCCGTAGCCACCACCGTCGAGTCCCCACGGAGTGACGCGCTCGAGAGCATGCGAGATCACGTAGTCGAGCAGCGGCTGGCACGCATCGAAGAGTTGGAGAGCAACCGGTGTCGCATATGCGTTCGCCGGGGCTTTGCCGAGAAGGGCCGGTACGGTTCTCGTTCCCGCTGGGAATTCAGAGCGCTGGCCGTCGACAGTGGTAGTTGTGCTCTCCCCGGCCGCGGTGCACGACGCAGCGACCAGCGCCAGTGTCGCCAGGATCATTACCAAAGTCCGTTTCATGACTCGCCACTCCTTCGAGGTGTACGCCAGTGAGACGCTCGCCGTCGGTCGCAGGTTCCCGAGGTTTTGTACTCGAGCCAGGCGACAGCGCCTGTTGCGGCCATCGAGTCAGATCAGCTCTGAGCGCTCGGCGCCTTTGCCGGTTTCACGCTGTAAGGCGAGTCTGGGTCCGGGGTCATCTTGTCGTGAAGATGGACCGGATCCTTGGTCTTGCGCTTCGCGCTGATGTTGAGAGTTTCGACGAACACCGAGAACGCCATCGCGCTGTAGATGTAGCCCTTGGGAATCTTCTCGCCGAAGCCTTCAGCGATGAGCGTGACGCCGATCAGCAGCAGGAACGCGAGAGCCAACATCTTCACGGACGGATGCTGGTTGACGAAACGGTAGATGGACTTCGACGCCACCAGCATCACGACGACCGCGCCGAGCACCGCGATCACCATCACGGGGATGTATTCGGTGATGCCGACTGCGGTGATGACTGAATCGAGGGAAAACACGAGGTCCAGGATCATGACCTGGGCGATGACGGCGCCAAAGGTTGGCGCAACTTTCGCCTCGGCGTGTTCATCCTCGCCTTCGAGCTTGTCGTGGATCTCTTTGGTGGCCTTGTAGATGAGGAACAGACCTCCGGCGAGCAGAACCAGGTCCTTGCCGCTGAATCCGACGCCGAACACCTCGAAGAGCTCGTTCTTGAGGGTGACTATCCATCCGACAGCCAGCAGGAGCAGCACACGCATACCGGCAGCGGCAAGGATTCCGGTGCGGCGTGCGTTGTCTTGTTGATTGGCAGGGAGCTTGTTGGCCAAGATCGAGATGAACACCACGTTGTCGACGCCGAGCACGATCTCGAGCGTCAGGAGCGCAGCGAGCGCGCTCCAAGCCGTAGGGTCTGATAGCCATTCCATGGGGCGGATGGTACCCACGACCGACCAGGGTCAAACGGTTTTCGGCTTGACGGTCGTTCCGGCGCGATGCTCGGGCTGCGTCGGGCGCCGGCTGGTAGGTTCTCCAAATGTACAAATGGGGTATCGCAGGAACCGGCCGCATCGCGCATGCGATGGCCAAAACATTGACGGCCATGGATGACGCCAGCATCGCAGCCGTGTCGAGCAACGATTCAGATCGAGCTGCCCGGTTTGCGGGCGAGTATCGGATCGCCGCCGCAGTCACCGATCAGGCGGCCATCGCTGAATGCGATGTAGACGCCGTGTATGTCGCCAACACCAACGAAAAGCACATGGAGGTCACGCTTGCGTGTCTCGATGCGGGCATCCCAGTGCTGTGTGAGAAGCCTCTGGCGATCGCGGCTGACGACGCCGGTGCGATGATCGAGCGGGCGCGCACCAACAACGTCTTCCTCATGGAGGCGATGTGGATGGTCTTCCAACCGGCGTTTCTGCAGCTGAGAAAGCTGTTGGTCGACGGAGTGATCGGCACGCCAACACATGTAACCGCCGACTTCGGTTTTCCCGCAGAACCGTCCGCCGGCTCGCGGCTGTTCGACCCGGCGCAAGGCGGCGGCGGACTGCTCGACCTGGGCATCTATCCACTGACGTTCGCCATCGAGGTGCTCGGTGCTCCAGCTGCCGTAGCCGCCGTAGGCGTACCGACCGCTACGGGTGTTGACGCGCAAATGGGTGCCGCCATCCGCCACGTTGGCGGGGGGATCTCAACGATCTCGTCCTCCGTGTTGGCGGACACATCCGTGGCTGCTGTGGTGTCCGGACCCGAAGGGCGCATCATGGTGAATTCCCCGTTCCATCACTCGCAACTGCTGACGCTTCACAGGGGCGGAGACGTCGTCGAATCGTGGGACGTCTCGTACGAAGGCTCTGGATACCGATTTGAGGTTGCTGAGGTTCATCGCTGCATCGCAGCGGGCGAGATCGAGAGCCCGATGCGGCCCCTGGACGACACGTTGGAAGTCATGCACTGGCTCGATGTCATCGGCGCACAGATCAGCTGATCAAATCGACGAGCTGACCCGTCGGAGTCGTCACATCCGACGGCGTCGACGTCTTCCGAGGGAGTTGCGGCGCCGTGCTTCGGCCTTGGTCAGCGGTTCGTCGTCATCGGTTGGCGGTGTCCACGAGGTCAGGTCTGCAAGCCGTTCGTCGTTCGAGAACATCTTGACGATGGGCGTACGAACTCCAGCTTGCTTCTGTAGACGAAGTGCTTCATTCACCTGGTCCCACAGAACCAACGTGACCACCAAGCCTTCTTCTCCCGCCCTCGCAGTACGACCTGAGCGGTGGACGTAGGTCTTGGGATCGTCCGGTGGGTCGTAGTGCAGCACCACGTCGACACCCTCGACATGCAACCCGCGGGCCGCAACGTTGGTGGCGACCAGCACCGGAGCGGCACCCGAAGTGAACTTGGCGAGCGCTTTCTCCCGTCTGGACTGCTGCAGGCCGCCGTGAATCGCCATGGCGTTGATGCCCTCTTCCATCAGTCGTTCGGCAAGGCGGTCGCAACCTGCCTTGGTTGCCGTGAACATCAAAGTGCGCTCGACGCCGCGAGCGATGGCGGCGGCAACTTTCACCTTGTCCATCTGATGGACTTTCAGGAATCGGTGCGCCATCGTGTCGATCGACACTTTGGCCTCTTGGGCGGCGTAGCTGACCGGATTGGTCATGTACGCCTTGATGAGTGAGCCCACCTGGCCCTCGAGCGTGGCAGAGAAGAGCATCGTCTGATGCTCTCCGTCGACGTTGCGCATGATGCGCCGCACCTGAGGCAGGAATCCCATGTCGGCCATCTGGTCGGCTTCGTCGATGGCAACGACGGCGATGTCGCCGAGGTGAACAACCTTGCGTTCCATCAGGTCGATGAAACGGCCGGGAGTTGCGATCACGATCTCGGCGCCGTTCTTGATCGCATTGATCTGGGGGTTCATCGGTGCGCCACCGTAAACGGCGACGACCTTGAGATCTCTCGCTTCAGCAAGCGGTTCGAGCACTTCGGTGACCTGGTTCGCGAGCTCACGGGTGGGAACCAACACCAGCGCAACCGGCCGACCAGGAGCGGCAGGCTTGGCTTTTGCGATCATCGGCAGCCCGAACGCGAGCGTCTTGCCGCTTCCGGTCCTTGCCTGCCCGCAGACATCACGTCCGGCGAGCGCATCGGGAATCGTCAAGGCCTGGATGGGAAAAGGTGCCGTGATTCCGGCGCGTTCCAACGCTTCCACCAGGTCGTCAGGCAAGCCGAGGTCGCCGAAGGTCGTCGTGTCCGCGTCAAGCGCGTCAGTTGTCGAGGTGTCTGTCATTGAGAGGTACTAGCCCATCCCCGGCGGGGATTCTTTCGAGCAGCCCACTGCACACTAGTCGACATGGTGTCGGACACTGCCGGTTGGGGGCCGCGCAGGCAATCACTCACACAATTGGGCGGGCGGGGTAGGTTCTGCCGATGCTGAGAGTATTCGCCGCACTGGTGCTGGCCTCCGTCACTGCATGCGCCGCTGGTGGCTCATCGCAGGCGCCCGATGACACGGTCCAACCCGCCACGACCACTACCGAATTGCCGGTCGAGGTCGCTGCCTCGGTCGCGCCGTCGACGACGGTGCAGACCCCAGCGACGACGGTGCCGGCAGAAACGACAACGTCGAGCACCGTGCCGGCGCGGCGCCAGATCGTCATACACGGCGCAGGCGACGTGAGTCTCGACCCGTCGTACGTGGTTTCGCTCGCGTCGCTCGGGTACGACCATGCCTGGAGCGGTCTCGATGGACTCTTCCAGGGCGACGATCTCACTGTGGTGAACCTCGAGTGCCCCGTGTCGGAGTTGGGTTCTCCCGCCGACAAAGAGTTCACGTTCCGCTGCGATCCAGCTGCATTGCCCTCGATGCTCGCGGCCGGCGTTGAGGTGGTGAACCTCGGAAACAACCACTCCAGGGACTTCGGTCCTGAGGCCATGCTCGATTCGCTGGTTCAACTGGGGAAGGTGGGCATCGCATCTGTCGGCGTTGGAGTGAACGCCGCCGCAGCCCATCGGCCGGCGATCGTGGAGGTCGGCGGCTGGAAGATCGCAGTGATCGGCTTTGGCGGGGTGCTTCCGAGTCCGAGCTGGATCGCAACCGACGACCGGCCCGGTATGGCCGACGGCGACACGATCGCAACGATGGTCGAAGCCGTTCGCCGCGCTGACGCAGTCGCCGACTTGGTGGTCGTGACGGTTCATTGGGGGGTGGA
>JABDJC010000130.1 GCA_013003395.1 Acidimicrobiia bacterium | reverse complement strand
CAGCGAGTGTTGGGGGGACGCGGCCTCCTAGGCCGCAGGGGGGCATCACCGTGCGAGAACGTCCCTGGTCGCCGCGCTGTGGGCTCTTGGAACGCGATCGATCTCTTTCCGTTGTGCCCCCTCCCAGCCTCCCCCAATCACCGACTGCGTCGGCGGGGGAGGAGAGGGGCGTCCGCTCCTGTGACGAGTGGAGCGGGTTGTTTCTGTCCCCCTCGCGAGCGCAGCGAGTGTTGGGGGGACGCGGCCTCCTAGGCCGCAGGGGGGCATCACCGTGCGAGAACGACCTCAATCGCAGCGGCACTGCGTTAGCCGCCGGTGGGAATCACCGAACGTTGACTCAGTCGTTTAGGGATTGTTCGGCCAGGAGGATTGCCAGGTCTTTGACCTGTACGTCGTCTCTGCCGATTTCCTTCACGCCGTCGTCGATCATGACGTAACAGAACGGGCATCCGGTGGCTATGACGTCGGCGCCGGTCGCCACGGCTTCTTCGGCACGCTCGATGTTCACCTTTTTGCCAACGTGCTCTTCCATCCACATGCGACCGCCGCCGGCTCCGCAGCAGAAGGAGTCCGTGCCGTTCCTCGGCATCTCGGTCAACTCGCCTACCGCACCTACGACTTCCCGGGGAGCAATGAACACGTCGTTGTGCCGCCCGAGATAACACGGGTCGTGGAAGGTGACTTTCTGATCGCCGCCGCTCTTGGGGATGACCTTCCCCTCGTCGACCAGCTTCATGAGCAGTTCGCTGTGATGGATCACCTCGTAGTCACCACCGAATTGGGGGTACTCGTTGCCGATGGTGTTGAAGCAGTGAGGGCACTGGGTGATGATCTTCGTGATGCCCAGATCGTTCAACGTGGAAATGTTCTGGAGCGCCAGTCCCTGGAACACATACTCGTTTCCGGTCCGTCGAGCCGGGTCACCGGTGCAGAGCTCTTGAGCGCCCAGGATGGCAAAGTCGATGCCTGCCTCGTGCAGAAGCTTGGCGGTCGCCACCGTCACCTTGACGTTCCGATCGTCGAATGATCCGGCGCACCCGATCCAGTAGAGGTATTCGGCGGTGATCCCAGGACCGAGTCGCTTGATTTCGAAGTTGAGCTGGCTCGTCCAGTCCGCGCGGTTGGCCTGGGCCATTCCGTACACGTTCGAGGAGTTTTCGAGGTTGATGTATGCCTTGCCAAGCTCGCTCGGAAAGTCGGATTCCATGAGCGACAGATAGCGCCGCATGTCGAGAATCTTGTCGACGATCTCGATGTCGACGGGACAGATCTCGTCGCAGGCGCGGCATGTGGTGCAAGCCCACAGCTCCTCGGAGGTGATTCGCTCGAACACGAGATCGGACGACACCGTCAGCTCGCCATCCATGCTAAGCGGCGGACTCACAGGGTCAGCTGCAGTCTGCGTTGCGACCTCGCCGAGCTTCAGAACGATCTCACGTGGATCGAGCGCCTTACCGGTCGTGTTGGCAGGACACACCGAGGTGCAGCGACCACACATCGTGCAGGCGTCGGTGTCGAAAAGCTGCTTCCACGTGAACTCGCCAACTCTCGAGGCACCGATGGCGCCAGGGAGATCGGTGGCTTCGAGCAGCTTCGGCATCTCGCGCATCGCCCCCTTGGGCCGCTCCCGTGGCGACAACGCCAAGTTGATCGGCGAGGTGATCATGTGGCGGAGCTTCGTGGTCGGCAAGATCACCAGGAAGGCACCGAACAAACCGGCATGAGCGACCCAGAACACCTGATGGGTGCCTGACGCGATGGACTCTGGCACGAGGAAACTCAGCGGATATCCGACGAACGACCAGACCTCCCAGGAGGGACGTCCGATGAGCGAAATCCGAGCGGCCTCGATCAGCAATCCAGTGATGCCGATCAGGCCGAGCGTCGCCAGTATCCAACCGTCTTCCGCCTTCGTCTTGCGGATTCGATAGGGCGGCTTTCCGTACCGCCGCGCCACTGCCAGACCGATACCAACGAGATAGATGACCGCAAAGAGATCGAGGATGAACGAGTACACCTGATAGACGCCGCCGTGGAGGAACTTGAGGTTGTTTGGCAGCAGGTGGTCGATCTCCAACGTGACCGTTCCCAGGAACAACACGACAAAGCCGTAGTAGATGGCGCTGTGCATGATGCCTGCACCTGGATCCTCGAGAAGGGTCTTCATCGAAACGCCCTCGTGGAACCGTTTGAGTCGCTGTTTCCACAGCCCGGAGCGACGTTCGGTCGCACCGCGCTCGTAGTTCTTCACGCGCAGCGCAAACAGGTAGATGCTCAGAGCGATGAAGACACTGACGCCCACGTAGAACAGGGCTACGAGCGGTCCAGGGATGTTGCCAAACACGGCCCGGCCAACCTCGGGATGCTCCTCCGCCGACAGCGTGCCGAGCCACCACAACAACAACGTTCCGACCAGCGCGGAAGCGGCCAACCCCATCATCAGCTGGAAGACATTCCAGTTGACTGGCTGAGACTCCGTCTCGTCCTGGACTTCTTCTGTCACCGTATCGGCCACATTCCCTCCGCCACTACGACGCCGTGCGGCGCCAACTTACATCGCCAACGCCGTCGGCGACACACACCAACGTCGATTTCCCTCAGGCACCGGCTCTGGTCCCAATGAATCTCGACCTGTTCGGCCAGGGACTCGGGACGATCGCCACGCGCTCCAACCCGCCGTGCTCGAACGCGGTCACGTACTGGGAATCGCTTCTCAACCACATCTCGTGACGCTCCTCGAAGAACGAAGAGTCATCGCGGGTTGTCACGAGGTGGCTCATCGTCATGATCACTCGATCGTCAACGACTCGACTCCGAGACGTGCGGGCGACGATCCGGTCGGCTGCCGGGTAGACGTCGCCACTCAGGAAGCCGTCGATTGCGGCCTCGGGTCGCAGCCAGCCATCCACGATCAGCACCCCGCCGGGCACGAGGTGCCGGGCCATGTTCGCGACGGCCGTCGCTGTGTCTTCGACGTACCCGATCGAGCTGAAGAGGCACAACGCCACATCGAAGGTGCGACCCCAGTCGATGGTCCGCATGTCTCCGTGACGAACTTCGACGTCGGGGATCTTCCGATTGCTGACTGCAACCATCTCGGCCGAAATGTCGGAACCGACGACGTCGTAGCGATTCGCCAGTCGCTCGAGGAACTGGCCGGTGCCACAAGCAAATTCGTTGAGGGTCGCCGCTGTTTCCAGCCTCTCGCGTACGAGTTGGTCGACGACATCCGCCTCGTGGTCGTAGTCGACGACCTGCTCGTAAATGTGGTCGTAGACCTCAGCAGACTTCGTGAACCACCTGTCGGGTTCGCTCAATCTTCCTCCCCTGGAACGAGAAGCGCCGCCGAACCCGGCGG
>JABDJC010000128.1 GCA_013003395.1 Acidimicrobiia bacterium | reverse complement strand
CGGATGGCCGGCGGTCGGGTCGCGGTCGACGACGGGTCGTCGCCGTGCGATCGTCGTCCAACCAGAAATCTGCGACGTCCTCTCGCTCGTATTCGGTCGCGGGATTCACGGCCGCCGACAGCGAGTGAGCCGGCCGTCGCGCCCGCACCGGCTGTGTGACCGCGACGAAACCGGCTGCGATCGCCACACCCGCCGCCGCGCGCAGCATCGTCGCGAAGCCGGGCGCTGACGACCAGTAGCCAGCTATCGACGCCTCGGCGATGCGAACGCCGCCGACGTACTCGACCAGTGCCCCGACGACGAGCACTGCACCGAGCAGACGAACTGCCGCAATGGCTCGCTCGATCTCCTCGCGACGTCCACGCAACGTCGTCGCCGCGAACGCGGCCGCGCCGACGAGCAATGTCAGTGCGGCGAATTCGATGATCCGACCCGAACGGGCGGTTCCTTCTCCCGGGCGACTGGACGACACCGCAAGGAATTCGTCCATCGACACATCAGCAGCCATCGTCGAGCCGTCTGCCATCACCATCGTGTCGGGCGGTGCGTCGGTCATCGTCGCACCGTCGGCCATCACCATGGTGTCCGCCGGCTGTGTCGAAGCATCTGTTGGAAGCGGCGCCGATGCGGGCACCGTCGTCGGGGCAACTTCAGCGACGACCTCGGATGACACGGACACGTCTGCGACAGGTGTCGCCGGCGCAGTGACGGTGAACGAGAAGGAACCTTCGATCGGGTGCTTGTCAGGCGCCTTGACCGACCATCGCACACCAACCGTGCCACCAGCGAGCGGCGGGTCGAAGGTCAACGTGAAGACTCGTTGGTCGACCGTGAGCGCACTCGTCGGGGTCCGTACTTCTCCATCAGGCGTCAACACTGTGAAGCCGTCGCCAGCCGGTTCGGAGTCACCCGAGAAGGCCAGCGTGATCGTCGAGACCGGGTCCGCCACCGTTGCGCCGTCCTCCGGCGTGGAACCTACGAAGCTCGTGTGCGCCAGCGCCACCCCACTCGGAATGGCCAGCACGGTGAGCAGCGCAAGCAAAGCGGCGCTGAGACTTCTCATGTGCCGGCAGCGCCGCTTTCGTGCCTGGTCCGTCATGAAACCGTAATCTACTACGCCCTGTCATATTCCGCACTGCGGGCGCCCCTTGCCGAGCGTCCGCTGCCCCACACCCCATGTCATGAGTCGGCAGATTCTGACTTCTCTACGTTCCTGACGATATAGCTGTCATCCGTGGTCCTACAGTGCGTCGTAGTCGCATCAGCGGCACTCCCTACGTCCTCAATGAGGTAAATGTGAACACTCCCTCCCGTTCGATTCTCGTCGCGCTCAGTGCCGGCACTCTCGTTCTCGCCGCGTGCGGCAGCGCGAGCGAAGCGGACTCATCCACGCCCCTGCCAGTCGCCACCGACGCAGGCACAGCCACGTTCAACGACGCCGATGTCTTGTTCGCACAGGGCATGGTCCCCCACCACCGCGAAGCGATCTCCATGGCCGACATGGCGCTCGCACCGGACGCTCAGGCAAACGCCGAAATCGTTGCGCTGGCCACGCAGATCAAAGGCGCTCAAGATCCGGAGATCGCGCAGATGACTGCGCTCTTGCAGTCGTGGGGCCAACCGCTCGACATGCCCGGCATGGAGAACGGCGAAACGATGGAGGGCATGGAAGACATGGAGGGGATGGACGGCATGATGTCCGCCGAGGAGATGGCTGCACTCGGAGCGCTCACCGGGGCGGAGTTCGACACTGCCTGGGCGAACGCGATGATCGTCCACCACGAGGGTGCGGTGTCGATGGCGCAAACTGTCAAGGCATCAGGCGCGAACCCAGAGGTGCTTGCGCTCGCTGAGGCGATCATCACCGGACAGCAAGCCGAGATCAATCAGATGAGGACACTCCTCGGATCCTGACGCTCACGTCAAGCTCGGCATCGGCATCGGCATCACGCCCGCCGATGCCGGGCTCTCAGTTCGACGTCAGCACGTCCAAACGTTCGGTGAGGCCACCGACACCGAGCGCGCCGATGTACGAATCCACCTCGCCATTCGCATCGAGGAAGATGAAGGACGGTTGCGTCACGATGCCGAAGTTGTCCCACAGCGCACCGGTCTCATCGATGATGTGTTCGAATGAGCCGACGTCGTAGTCGTCGATGAATACAACGATGGGGTCGAGATCGTCTCGCCCTGCGATACCAACGAAGGTGACGTCGGTTCCGTACTTCTCGTAGACCTCTGCGACCGCAGGGGCTTCGCGTTGGCACACCGTTCACCACGGGGCCCAGGACCACAGCAGGACGTCTTGGCCACGCAACGAGTTGAAGTCGAGTTGCTCGCCGCTCGCCGTGGGAACGAACACCGGGTCGAGCGCTGGAGTGCTCCCGGCGGGCCCAGAACTGTTCGTGGATTGCTCCGGCGGCGCAGCCGTGATGGCGGGACCGGCATCGTCACTGCTGCCGCCGCAGGCCGACACGAGCAAGCCGAGCGCGGCGACCATCGACAGTGATCGACGACTGATGGAGAACACATTCGAAACGTGACGGGGGCGACGTCGGGAGGACATACGACGGATTGTAGTATTTGGATTCGTGGACACACCCCCAAACGGAACGCGGTCCCATCGCGGGGTCGACGATCCACCTCAGCCGGTCCTGACCCGACGACATCTCGTCTTCGGCGGCGCGGCAGCGGTGGCCACGCTTGCGTACTGGTCGTACTCGAACGATGAACCCTCGGATTCGGCAGCCACTCGCACCGACGGTTCGCTGCCACCGGCCTCTTCGACGTCGGCTCCGACGTCGACCCTTGACACCTCTGCGCCGCCACCGACAGAGGCGCCTAGGCAGGTTGCACCACTCACTCGCGATCTGGCGCAAGGAATGGTCGGCTCCGACGTCGAAGCCGTGCAGGCCGTCCTCGCCGGCCGAGAGTTCGACCCAGGTCCCATCGACGGCATTTTCGGCGGTGCCACACTGCGCGCCGTCTGGGCGTTCGAGAAGATCGTACTCAAGACTCCTCGCACCGAGATGCGCGGCATGGTCACCGCCGACGTGTGGGGCCAGATGAACGCAGACTTTCGAGTCGCTCCTCGCCGCAGCCCGGGTGGCACCCACATGGAGGTGTACCTGCCCGAACAGGTCTCGGTGCTGTTCAAAGACGGTCAGGCGAGCGTCATCAGCCACGTGTCCTCGGGCGAGAACATCGAGTGGTGCGATGTCGTCGAGATCGACCTCGACGATGGCACGACGGAGGAAAAGGGGATCTGCGGGATTTCCAAGACTCCGGGAGGCGTCTACCACTTCGAACGCAAGGTCGACGGGTGGCGCAATGCCAAACTCGGGCGCCTCTACCAGCCCGTTTACTTCAACTACGGCATCGCCATCCACGGAGCCGGCAACGTCCCTGACTATCCGGCGTCACGGGGCTGCGTCCGCCACCCGATGCACATCGCCGAATACCTCCCCGACCTCATCGAGATCGGCGACATGATCTACGTGTTCGACGGCGTCGAAGAGCCGGAGACCTATGGCGCACAACCCATGATCTTCGACTACCCCGATCCGAGCTGGGTCCCCCCGACCACGACGACGACCAGCACGACCACGACGACGACCAGCACGACCACCACCACGACCACCGTCCCACCCACGACGACCGTCCCCCCGACGACCCGGGCACCGGCGTCCACGACAACGGCACCCTCATCGAGCTCGACGACGGTTGCTACCGGCGCAACCCCCAGCGCCTGACACGCTTCGTCACGGCGAGTATCAGAAGCGCTCCGGTATCGACCGACACGCATTCGCGCATGCTGCGAGTACAAAGCGATCGTCCGCCCCGAGCCCGCAGCAGCGGCGAAGGCAGCATCGGGTGCGCCTCACCGAGCGACGTCGTAACCGGCGTCACTTGACCTTCCTCTCGACTGGAATCTTTAGCCTTTGGAATGGGCAACGAATTCCACCTACGACATCACGTCGTTTCAATGTCCGGTCAAACGGGCATATCGAATGGATGAACGGAGCGAACTGAAGAATGAGCGCCGAGGAAGAAGAATCGAAGATCACGCTCAGCGGGGCGGTGTCGATGGGCACCGGCGTCATGATCGGCGCGGGCGTGTTCGCGCTGATGGGCCAGGTCGCCGGGACTGCCGGACAGTGGTTTCCACTCGCCTTCCTCGCAGCCGCCGGGGTCGCTGCGCTGACGTCGTACTCGTATGTCAAGCTGGCCAACACGTTCCCGTCCGCCGGCGGCATCGGCACCTTTCTGAACAAGGCGTATGGGGTCGGCCCGATCGCCGCAACGTTCACGATGGCGATGTGGGCGTCGATGATCCTGAACGAGAGTCTCGTGGCACGCACGTTCGGCACGTACTTCACGAAGATGATCGGGGTCGACAGTAATACGGTGCTCGTCGCCGCCCTTGGCGCTGCGCTGCTGGTGGGGTCGTTCGCGATCAATGCGGCGGGCAACAAGGCGGTGAACACCGTCGAGAACGTGATGGCCGTCGTCAAGATCGGCGGTCTCGTGCTCTTCGCCGGCGCATGCCTGTGGGTTGCCGACTTCCCCACCACGGCGCCCGGCGCAGTCGACGCACCGACGGTCGACTCACTCATCGCCGCCGTCGGCATCGGACTCCTCGCCTACAAGGGGTTCACCACCATCACCAACACCGGCGGAGAGATCGAACAACCGAACAAGAACGTCGGGCGAGCGATCGTCATCTCGATCGCAATCGTCACTGGGGTCTATCTCGCCGTGGCCCTCGCCGTGCGTGGCAACCTCGGACTCGGTGAGATCGCCGATGCCCGTGACTTCGCTCTCGCCCAGGCAGCGCAGCCGGTGTTCGGCTCTGTCGGGTTCAAGCTCGTCGCGGGCCTCGCCGTGATCGCCACGGTCACCAGTGTGATGGCGTCGATGTACTCGACGTCGCGGATGCTCAAGATGATGAGCGACATGGACGAGGTGCCCGCCGTCGACGAGCGGGTCACCTTTGGCCACCGACTGCCGTTTGGCACCCCGTCACTCCTGGTCACGACCGTCATCGCAATCGCGTTGACCATCGCGTTCGATCTGTCCCGTATCGCCGCCCTCGGCGCGTTCGCGTACCTCGCACTCGACATGGTCATCCACTACGGCCACCTCCGCCACTTGCGCGACGAGACCGGTGCGAAGCCGGCTCCGCTGATCGCAGCGATCGTCGTCGATGCCATCGTGTTCGCCGGCTTCTTCGCGTACCGCATCCGTACCGACCTCGTCGTGATCGCCGCATTCGTCGCCTTCGCCGTGCTCGTCGCCGGCGGCGAAACGCTCTACATGCGCCGCTTCAGCGACGCCGATGGAACCATGAACGACCACGAGGACGCCATGTCATGACCGACCACAGCACGCACGCAACGCAACCACCCACCTCCGACCGCGAACCACGCGAGCCCCACAACGGCCACTCGGCTCATGGCGACCGGGGCGGTCACGACGGACACTCGGGCCACAACGGTGGTGGCCATGCAGGGCACGCCGACATGTTCCGACTCGCATTCTGGCGCAACCTCGCCTTGGCAATCCCGGTCCTCGTCTTCTCCGACCAGATTCAGGAATGGTTCAACTACGACTGGACGTTCCCCGGATCGCAGTGGATCGCGCCGGTGCTCGGCACCATCATCTACTTCTACGGCGGCAAACCGTTCCTGACAGGCGGCATCGACGAAGCCCGCAACCGCCAGCCGGGCATGATGCTGCTGATTGCGCTCGCGATCACTGTGGCGTTCGCATCGTCGGTCGTCTCGCTCACCAGCGCGCTCGATCTGGAGTTCTGGTGGGAACTCGCCTCGCTCATCGCCATCATGCTCCTCGGCCACTGGCAGGAGATGAAGGCCATCGGCCAAGCCCAGGGTGCGCTCGCTGCGCTCGCCGAACTGATCCCCGACGACGCCGAACGCATCACCGACTCCGGCGACACCGAGACCGTTGCGATCACCGACCTCGCGGTCGGCGACCGACTCCTGATCCGCTCCGGTAGTCGGGTCCCCGCCGACGGCACGATCTTCGACGGCACCGTCGAGGTCGACGAGTCGATGCTTACCGGCGAATCCAACCCCGTCGCCAAGACCGAAGGCGACAAGGTCGTTGCCGGCTCGGTCGCAACCGACAACTCGATCCGCATCGAAATCACCGCAATCGGCGACGACACCGCTCTCGGCGGCATTCAACGGCTGGTGGCCGAGGCGCAGGACTCCAAGTCGAAAGCCCAAGCGCTTGCCGACCGAGCCGCCGCCGCTCTTTTCTACGTCGCGATCACCGCTGCGGTCGTCACTGCGGTGGTGTGGCTCGCGCTCGGTCGCACCGATGACGCACTGATCCGCACGGTCACGGTGCTCATCATTGCCTGCCCCCACGCACTCGGACTGGCGATCCCCCTCGTCATCTCCCTCTCGACCGCCAAAGCCGCGCAAGCCGGCATTCTCGTGAAGGACCGCCTCGCACTCGAGAAGATGCGCACGATCGACACGATCCTGTTCGACAAGACCGGCACCCTCACCGCCGGCGAACACGTCGTTGCCGACCTCGCCGCCATCGACGGCAACACCGACCGGATGCTCGCCCTCGCCGCCGGCGTCGAAGCTGATTCCGAGCACCCACTCGCACGCGCCATCGTCCGCAAAGCAAACCAGGATGGCGTCGATGCGGAACCGGCCGCGGACTTCCAATCGATGACCGGGCGAGGCGTATCGGCGACCATCGATGGCCAACGCGTCGCAGTCGGCGGACCATCGCTGCTGCGCGAACTCGACCTCACACCACCCGACGAACTGAGCTCGAAGATCGAGCAGTGGGAGGCACGCGGTGCTGCGGTGCTGCACCTCGTCGTCAACGACAACATCGCCGGGTCCTTCGCACTCGAAGACGGCATCCGACCCGAGTCACGCCGCGCCGTCGACGCCCTCCACGACCGAGGCATCCGCGTCGTCATGATCACCGGCGACTCCCAAGCCGTCGCCGACAGCGTCGCCGCAGAACTCGGCATCGACGACGTTTACGCCGAGGTGCTCCCCGACGACAAAGACGCCGCCGTCAAAGACCTCCAGAACCAAGGTCGCACCGTGGCGATGGTCGGCGACGGCGTCAACGACGCACCCGCCCTCGCCCGCGCCGACGTCGGCCTCGCCATCGGAGCCGGTACCGACGTCGCCATCGAATCCGCCGGCGTCGTCCTCGCCTCGTCCGACCCTCGCGCCGTCCTCGGCGTGATCACGCTCTCCCACGCCAGCTACCGCAAGATGATCCAGAACCTCATCTGGGCCGCCGGCTATAACATCGCCGCCATCCCTCTCGCCGCCGGCGTCCTTGCGCCGATCGGGTTCGTCCTCCCGCCCGCCGTCGGCGCCGCACTGATGAGCCTTTCCACGATCGTCGTCGCCGCGAACGCACAACTCCTTCGACGACTCGACCTCAGTCCCGACGCACACTGACACGATGGGCGAGGTTCTCCTCACTCCCCGAAGGTGACTGACGGTGGTTCGCAGCGACGCCACCGTGGTGGGTCGCCGCCGTTTGCGGCGCGTGCGGCTGGCGTTCCACGGGACGAACGGCCTCAGGCCACTCTTCGCCCGACCGGATCATCGCTGCGGAGCACTTGTCGATCGTCGAATCGTCATCGCCTGCTCGCTGTCAACGTACGGCACAAAGTCGACGTCGACCCCTGCGCAAGCATGAGTCGGAATGTCATCCGTGCAGACTCGCACCATGAAGTGTGCGCAGCTCGGGCAGATCAATGGCCGTTGTTCCTCGCCGCTCGGCTGCTCGATCTTCCCCATCACGCCCGGTCCCTGTTCATTCATCGCTTCACCGCCGTCGGCGAACTCCGAGCGACAGTCCGAAGATCGTCACCGAGCCGACGCAGCAGGCTCCGCTGCTGCAGCAACTCCTCCAACGCCTCGATCAACACCTCACGATCGACAGCCACCTTCGACGCCGGTGGCGCCATCGCAGCCGACCGAATGTGGGCCGTGATCTCGTGATCGGGAACTGACATGGATCGAAAGCTACACGAACATACGTTCGCAGCAACCCGTCGACCCCGTCTCGCGAACATCATGTCGATTCGCCGGACGCCGATTCGGCCGACGACACAGCATTTCG
>JABDJC010000104.1 GCA_013003395.1 Acidimicrobiia bacterium | reverse complement strand
GTCAGACCGGCCATGCCGGCGCCCACGATCAGCACCCTCGAATCGGACATAGCCGCGTTTCACTCGATCCGGGCGAGACGTCGGTTCAGACGGCGCATGGCGAAGCGAAACCCGGTCGCGCCAATGCGAGCCGCTACGGGAGAGAGAACGCGCGGCAATCGGGGCACGGTGACGTCCTCGAACCATTCAACCCTCGTGCGGCCTTCGTACGGCGCGACGACGAAGCCGGCCCGACCCTCGAGAACTGGTCCCACCTTGTCGATTACACACCTTCCCGTCCGGTCGTCGGATGACCAGCTGGCTTCGCTCACCTGCATTCGATCCTCAAGGGTGAGCGGGCCGACCCCAGTCCATGCTGTAAAGCTCGAGCCCGGGGCAGTCGGAACGTCGCCGTGCACCTCAACCCTGGTTGCAGGAATCCACGCTTCGTGGCCCTTCCAGTCGACCAGTGCTTCCCAAACCTGCCGGGGCGCAGCGTCGAAGTCAACGGTCACGGTGAACTGCACGGAAGTCAGCGACGACGATTCCACGTTGGCGGGTTCAGTCACGATCGATCAGGGCGGACACGGTGGACAGGGTGAAGACACTGATTGCCGGAAGTGAGCGCTTGATTGGATCTTTCACCTTGACGTGCATTCCGATCGCGCCCAGCATCATCGCCGCCAGTCCTGCAGACGCTGGCCGCGCGAGCTTGGGCTCCCGAAGACCGACGAGCATCATGACGGCGAGACTGACCTTCGCCGCGCCAACTGCGTACATCGCCTTCTCCGACATCCCGTACTCGGCGAACTCCTCTTTCATGTTGGTGGCGTCACCGCCTCGGTAGCCGGTGTCCTTGTTGAACCGGAGGAACCATACGTTCAGGATCCAGAGTGCGGCTGCTGTCTGTGTGATATTCCCGAGGGCCTTCATCGGTCGGTCTCCTTTCGAGCGACGTAGATCGTCTACTAGAAGTATCGCACTCCTGACCGCTGTTGACGCCTGTTACCGGAGGGGCATAAGAGGCAGTGGTTTTCTACTGGATTCGCATGCCGGAGATCGCCCGGCTGATCACGAGCTGCTGGATCTGCTCGGTCCCTTCGAAGATGTCGTGAATCTTGGTCGCTTTTCTGTTGATTCTCAAAGTAGATGACGACCGCTGATGACCGCCGTTCGACGATCTCGGCGAATCGGATTGGCCGATGGGCGTCGTACACCCCATATAAAGTCATGAGATGGCCGACGAGCGTGAGATCATGACTGTCGATCAGCTCGACACCATGACACCCGACGAGCGCGCGCAGGCCTTTTGGGATCGGATCGTCATCACAAGGACATTGCGGGCACCGAACGCTAACGCGTCAAATCCCAAGGCGACCGCGAATTGGGGACCAGCCGCACCCTCCCGTGTCGTGCCGGACTTGTGTTCGTGATGATGGATCCGGCGGGGCAGTTCGCCCAAAGCCAGTCAGATATCTTCGTGGACGACGCGATCACGCGGAGTGATTGGATACAGGCCGCGGCGATCCTTCTCATCTCGATTGTCGTGGCATTTGTTGTTGCCAAGCTTCTGCGGCGACTGATCGCACACGGGATCGGCCCCGGCTTCGCATCGATCGTGATGGCACGCCTTGTGAGCTACATCGTTGTTCTCGTCGGCCTGTTCTACACGCTGACGACTGTCGGCGTACGTGTGGGCCCGCTCCTCGGCGCACTCGGCCTCGGTGGCCTCGTGCTCGCCCTCGCCCTCCAAGGCCTCGTCGAGAGCTTCGTCGGTTCGATCATCCTGCAAGCGCGCCGGCCATTCACGATCGGCGACACCGTCGAGCTCGATGGAAGTGTCGGCATCGTGGAGGACATCGACTCCCGGACGACACTCCTTCGGGCGCTGGACGGGACCCACGTCCGCATCCCCAACGGCACGGTCGTGGCGTCGACGATTGTCAACATTACGCGCGAGCCGATCCGCCGCAGCGCACTCGACGTGGGGGTCGCCTACGACACCGACCTCGAACTGGCCCGCGCCACGCTCGAATCAGCGATCGGACGGGTGCCAAGGGTTCTCGATGATCCGCCCGCCACCATCAACGTCACGGGCTTCGATGACTCGAGCATCGGATTTCGCATCCTCTACTGGCACGCAAGCGACGTCCCGTCTGAGCTCGCGTGCCGAAGCGATCTCACCGTGGCAGTTCACCAGGCCCTTGGCGCCGAGGCGATCACGATCGCGTTCCCCCAAGTGGTCGTCTGGAGCGGCGTGGCCGGACCAGGCCCCTATATCTCGCCGCCCGGCAGCGTCGAGATGCCGTATCCGGGCCTCGACGCCCCGGGGCGGGCAGGCCGGAGACGACGCGGAGCTCAGCTTCGACGACCCGGCCGGCGCAAAACCGAGCAGTGAAGGTCAGGCGTTCGGGCTGACGAAGTCCTTCATGCAGGGCCCTCTGGAGGCTCAGCTCGGAGTCGTGGGCGGCGCACAGCGGCCACCGACCGGAGCGGCATGGCTGAGATCTCGTATACCGCGCCGACCAGCTGCGCCGGAGCCCGAGCGGCCTCGACCAGTCCATGACCCAAAGCAGCCCCGGCGGCGCGGCCGGACGGCCGCCGCATCCACCCCAGCGAGATGAATACGCCGAGCGAGACTGCGGCGATGAGCCCCATGAACACGGTGACGATGAGCCAGCCGGCATCCCGCTCAATCAACGGGAGTTCTGAGAAGTTCATGCCGAAGAAGCCCACTACGAGCGTCAGCGGCAGCATGATGGCTGCGTACACGGTGAGCACTTTGCTCACCTCGGTGGCGTCGCGGGCTTCGGCTCCCCGATAGGCGTCGAGGGTCTCGGCCAAGGCGGCCCGGGCGCCATCGGCACCTTGGGCCGCGCGGGTTGCGGTATCGAACACGTCGGAGAAGCGACGGCGGGCCGTGTCGGACAGCATCGGTGAGGACGTGTACCGCAGTTCGTCGAGAACCTCTCGCTGCGGGTGGATCGCGCGACGCAGAGTGGCCAGGTCCGAACGAACGGCAGTTATCTCGCCGAGGAACGTCTTGTCGGCGGAGAGAGCGAGCTCGACGAGATCGTCGGCTCGATTGTCGAACACGTCGAGCACGGAGAGAAGCCGCCGGGTCAAGACGTCGGCGAGCCGAGCGAGGAGGGTGTCGGCGCCGCCGCCGCCGAGTTCGGCTCGACGCTGGACCGCATCCCAGAGCACGTCAACCGACGGCGAGGACTGGCGGCGGATCGTGACGAGATGACGCTGCGTCAGAAAACAATCGACCTCGTACGTTTCGATCCGATCTTCACCGAGGCCATGCAGGACCACGAGAACAGAAGTGCCGAAGTCGTCGACTTTCGGCAGGTCGACGTCCTCGACCGCATCACGGACGCCAAGCGAATCGAGTCCGAGATCTTCGACAAAGGGAAGGAGTTCATCGAAGTCATCTACACCCGCCTCGATGTCTATCCACAGCCAGTCCGTAGACGCAGGCTTGGTCAGCAGTGTGGTCGATAGGTCCGTCACCTGCGCCAGTCCCTCCGCTCTGAAGTGAAGAACCCGAGTCCGCATCGTCATGATGTCCCCTCTCGATGGACTGCAACTTCCATTCTTGCCCGGGCCGCAACCGAGAGCGGGCATCCCTTCCGGCCCCCCCACGACGTGATGCCACGATGACACGGTCGTGTCATGGAGCAATCAAATGGGATTCGTCAGACTGACCCAATGGTTCCGACCAACTCGACTCGCCGCGTGCTCGGATGGCGTGAATGGGCCCGGCTCGACGCGTGGTGCGATACACCGATCAAAGCGAAACTCGACACCGGGGCCAAGACGTCGTCGATCCACGCGTTCGGACTCGAGATCTCAGCGGGTCGCCGAAACGGATCACCGGCATCGGCCCGGTTCGAAGTCCATCCGGAGCAGGACACCGCTGCCGGCAGCACCCTCGTCGAAGTCGACCTGTGCGGATATCGAGAGGTCCGCTCCTCGAACGGAGTCATCGAGATACGTCCGGCCGTCATCACTGACCTCACTTTGGGGGGATCCACCTTTCCGATCGAGCTCACGCTCACGGACCGCGACCTCATGGGATTTCGGCTCCTGGTCGGTCGAGAAGCGATTCGCCGACGGTTTCTCATCGATGCAGATGCCTCGTTCCTGGCCGAGGCGAACTCGTGAACGCTTCATCCTCGTCGACGGCTCTGTCACTGGGAATCCTGTCGCGCGCCCCCAAGAGCTACAGCACGCGGCGGCTGGTCGAAGCGGCCAAAACACGAGGACACTCGGTGAGGGTGCTCGACACGTTGCGGTTCGCGATCGATCTGTCCTCCCGGGCTCCGGACATGCAGTACCGAGGGAAACCCCTACCGGAGCTCGATGCGGTGATTCCGAGAATCGGCGCGTCGATCACCTTCTTCGGGCTCGCGGTGGTCCGCCAGTTCGAACAGATGGACGTGTACACACCTATTACGTCGAACGCCATTGCCAACTCTCGTGACAAGCTGCGTGCAAACCAGATACTTGCTCGGCACGACGTCGGACTACCCGCGACGGCGTTCGTTCGGGATCGGGCTGACGTTTTACCGGCAATCGAACGCGTGGGCGGCGCTCCGGTCGTGATCAAGTTGCTCGAAGGCACCCAGGGCATCGGCGTGATCCTTGCCCCGGACGTCAAGGTCGCCGAAGCCGTGATCGAAACCCTCCAGAGCACCCGTCAGAACGTGCTGCTCCAGCGGTTCATCTCGGAGAGTAAGGGTCGCGACCTGCGGGCATTCGTGATCGGCGACCAGGTCGTGGCCGCCATGCGGCGAACGGCCCAGGGTGACGAGTTCCGGTCGAATGTACATCGAGGAGGGTCCGCCGAAGCGGTCGAACTGCCAGATGAATACCGGCGGGTCGCCATTCAGTCAGCGCAGATCATGGGGCTGCGCGTCGCTGGAGTCGACATGCTGGAATCGGCCGACGGGCCACTGGTGATGGAAGTCAACTCCTCGCCCGGGTTGGAGGGAATCGAGGGCGCCACCGGACTCGACATCGCCGGCGCGATCATCGACTACACCGTGAATCAGGTGTCATTCCCCGATATCGACATGCGCCAACGTCTGTCGGTCTCAGCAAACTACGGCGTTGCCGAACTGCACATCAACGAGGGTGCTGCGGTGCTCAACGACGCTCCCACCGTCGGCGACCTTCGAGAACTCGACATCACCGTTCTCACGCTTCACCGCGACCTGACCGTCATTCCGAATCCGAAGGATTCCCGTCCAATTCAAGCCGACGACCGCCTTCTCTGCTTCGGCAACCTCGAAATCCTCAAGACCCTCGTTCCCCTACGAGCCCGCCGACGCCAAATGCCGAAGATCCAGCAGCTCGATCAATCGTGACCCAACACGAGGCGGTGGAACGAATGACCATTGTACTGCTGTGCTCATTTCTGGGTTCGGGGGCGGGTCACCCGAGCCCTGCGCCTCAGCGAACCGCCCCGAAGTGGACGCAGGGTAGGAACCCACGTCGAGTATTGCCGTCCCTCCAGCACCCGCAATAGATACGCGAGTCGGCCGGATACACCACCGCTCGCAGCGCTCCCGCCGGGCATTCATGACTCGTGACGGCGCCGACGAAGGGTGAACGACGCGGTTGTCGTGTCACCCTCCGGGGCCCACAGCGTCAGGTCCTGGCTTGGGCTGTTGGTATCGGGCGACGTCGTCGGCTGATTCAATGAGCTCGTGCTGCTCGCGCACGGCCTCGAGATGGGCGAGATCGCCTGCCCGTCCCTTATGGCGATCGTCGAGTTCCTGGAGGTGATCGAGGCGACCGTATGCGATGACTGTGTCCTCGGCGCCGATCACAGATTGGCCGGTCGGAGCCCCCTGGAATCTCCCGTTCTGCTGCTGAAGCCCGAGTATCACAACGCCTTCGTCAGGCAGATGCAGCCGCGCCAGTGGACGGCCAACGAGCCAATCACCAGCGCGTGCATGGAGCTCGATGATCCCGTATTCCTCGCTGAAGCGTAGAAGGCTGGCCAAGTCACGCGTCTCGAGCGACGTCCAGGTCGAGAGCGCCCAACGGGTCATCCGACCGAGGATCCTCTCCAGGAAGTGAAGCCTCGTGAGGATGAGGAGAACGACGAGCCCGAGCGCAAGGACCAGTCCCCGGCGCACCGTCTGATCCGCCTCGGCGTCGACGAAGCCGAGCAGCAACGACGTGATACCGGTTATCACACCGGCGTTGCCGAAGATCATGAGCCACAGGATGACCCGTCGGCGCACGGGGTGATTGATGACGTGTTCGGCCTCGCTCGTCGTATACCCCACGCCCATGAGCGCCGACCGCACCTGGAACGCGGCAACATCGTTCGCCATGCCCGTTCCGATCAAGGCAATGGTCGCCACCCGCGCCGCTGTGATGAAGAGCGTGGCGACGAGCAGCAACGACAGGACCGCGATCACTGCGAATCCCTCGTGTTCATCATCAGCTTCGGCGTCGTCGTCGCCACACGAATGCGACGAGCTCCCAGACCACGATGCCAATACTGGCACTGAGAGCCATGAGGAAGATGCGTCGCATCGTGAAGTCCCAAGCGAGGAATTCCACGTCGACACTCGCCGCGTTCTGGATCGCAAAGATGGTGAAGTTCGCAATCAGCAAGGCTGCTGTGACGATCTTGGCGATGAATACGGCACTCGATTTTGATCGCGGCGTGGACTCTGTGGGTTGTTCGGCTTCCATGTGATCGAGCTATCCCTATTGGATCGAGTCGGGCCCGATCACGAATCCGTATCGTCGTCCTCGGCGCCATTCATCGAGTCGAGTGATGCGAGGAGGTCGTCCCGTCTGGTGGGATCGAGGTTCTCCTCGCCCGTGACGTGGGCCTCATAGATCACTTCGCCGAGATCGCGAAGAAGGACCTTGCGGCGTTGCGCCTTGATGAACTCATCGGAGCGACTCCGGCCGCGATCGACGGTCGTTCGCAAGCGATCCGCCAGGCCACTGGCCAGCTTCTTGTCCCTCGTGTGTTCCTCCGTTGAAGTTGTCGTCACGGTCCTCATGTTCCTTCCTCTGGTCCATCCGCCGCGGACCGGACGATCCGGGCGATTCCGATGTCCTATCGATGATGACGATCAAAGAAGGCGACCACACTGACGTATTCGCGTCATTTCAGCCCGGAAGGATCGCCGCCGGCCCGGGGAGGTGGATGCGCACGGTCGTTCCGTGTGCCGGAGCGCTCTCAACGATCCAGCTCCCCGAGGCGCGGTCCGCAAGCTCGCGGCACGCCGATATGCCCATGTGGCCGGCACGGCGTCGACGGGCCCGAGCTACGTCGAACCCGATGCCATCGTCGATGATGACCGCATCGACGGCGCCGCTGCGCGAGTCGATCTGGACGTCGACCCGCGATGCCTGCGCATGCTTCGCTACATTCCACAACGCTTCGGTGATGAGCCGATACGCAAGCGAGGCGGTCTCGATCGTTGGTTCGTCCTCGATGGCCGCCTCGAGGAAGCAGTTGACGTCGATCGGCTCGAGCACCTCGGCCAGGTACAGGTCGATTGCCGAGACGAGTCCTTCGTCATCCAGCGTCGGCGGGTGAAGGTCAATGAGCAGTCGCCGCATGCGGTCGACCGCAGCACCGACAGCGACCTGCAACTCCTCGACCATGTCCGCTAGGTCGGGACCAGCGTGGCGGGCCAGCCGCTGCACCCGAAGACTCACGGCCGTCATCGCCTGGATCGGGTCGTCGTGGAGCACGCCGGCCACCCATTTCCGTTCCTCGGCGATCAGGCGCTGCAGGTACAGCTCGTTCACATGCTGTTCAAGGCTGATGCGGGCCAATCGTGCGTACCGTTCGAGCATCGCCAGCTCCGCCACCTCAAGGGGAGTCTCGTCGGGTGACAGCAACACGATCGATCCCAGGATCGATCCATCCTTACGGGCGATGGGAACAGCTGTGGCAAATGCGATCCCTGCACGATCGTCTGAGCGGTTGGTCACGTCGCGCTTCGCGGCCGTGCCTATGCACGGATGGATCGGTTCGGGATCGGTTTCGAGATCGCGCCACGCTTCGGTCGCAACGCGCACCTCATCGAGCATGGAAAGGATGCCCACCGGGGCGGGCCGGCGAGTGGTGACGGAGTCCTCGCCATGATCCTGGGAGACGAGAACGGCAGCAACCGAATCGGTCCACGTGCGATCGCACTGTCGAACAATGGCCTCCATGGTCTCCTCGACGGAGGCATTGGTGGAGATGAGCTCGACGATCTCGGCCTGCGAATCGATGAGTAGGTGAAGGTCGTTCCGCGGCAGCGGATCGAGGGCCAGACTCTCGGTTGATTCGTTCATGCCGCCTCCTCGAGGCAACCCTACCAATGCCGGTGTTCTGCTTCGGTCTCGCTCGACTTCTCCTCGACATGTGGTTGCGTATGACGCGAATACGCCATGTGTTGTTGTCGTTCCCCGGTCGACAATGAGACGATGACGATTGCGGTCGGCCCCAGGAGCGAGACGATGATTGAACCCGAAAGCATTCGTGTCGTCATCATCGACGATCACGAGGTGGTCGCGCTCGGTCTGAAAGCGCTCCTCGAGGACGAGGCCGACATGTCGGTCGTTGCGATAGCGACTACGGCGTCCGACGCCGTCCACGCGGTCGAGCAACACCGCCCGGATGTAGCGATCATCGACTACCGGCTCCCCGATGGAAACGGCGTCGAGGTCGTTCGGGCCGTCCGTGCGGGCGATGATGCCCCTGGCGTCGTCATGATGACCGCGGCTTCCGATCGACGAGTGATGAGCCAGGCACTCGATGCAGGTTGCATGAGTTTCCTGTCAAAGAACGCCGACGGCGACGACCTTCTTGCGAGTGTGCGGGCCGCGGCGCGCGGCGAATCACACTTCACCGCCGATGTCGCACGCCATCTGGCGCAAGTTCGAAGGTACAAGCAATTCGACATCGACGAGCTCACGGCTCGTGAGTGCGAGGTTCTCCAGCTGTCCGCGAACGGGAGGACCCCCGAACACATTGCCGAGGAGCTCTTCCTCAGCCAGCACACCGTGCGGAACCACCTTCGCAACGCAATGTCGAAGCTTCAGGCCCACACGAAGCTCGATGCCGTGATCAAAGCAGCGCGACTCCGCCTGATCTCGATCGATGACTAGCGCAGGGAACGGCCGATTCGGTGTCATCGTGGCCGACGACGACGTTGCAGTCTGTGAAGCACTGGGCTCGCTTATCGACGATCACCCCGATCTGAGCCTGCTGGGGACTGCGCACTCCGGTAATGAGGCGGCGAGGCTCGCCGAGCTGACCCATGCCGATCTGGTCGTCGCCGATGTGATGATGCCGACGGGTGGGCTCGAAGCGATTCGGGCCGTGCACGCAGTCGCTCCGCTCACTGTCGTTGCGGTGTTCACGGCTAGTCGGAGCCGCCTACTTCACCGGGCCCTCGTCGAGGGCGGTGCCGCCGCGGTGTTCGCCAAGGGCGAGGCGATAGACCTCGCCAATTCGTTGGTGACGCTCATGTCCGAGCGTCGAATCACCGACTGACGCCATTCATCTTCATCGCGACTTTGACGCAGTTGTGTCATACCAATCAGCTTGACCTCACCCGATGATGATCGGGCCGGGCTGCGGATTCGCGGCGGTGGGACCGGCTCAGCCTTTCGATTGATAACAAGGGACGTGACGACGTGATTCTGAGGAGAGGTGCCGACGTAGCGACAACGGATGGGCCATTCGGAACCCTGGCCGATGTCGTCGTCGATCCGATCGCGGATCAGTTGACCCATCTGGTCGTCACACCTTCGGGCGAGCTTCAGCTCGACCGACTCGTTCCCCTGTGGCTCACCAACGAGACCGACGATGGGATCCGTATCGAGCTCGACAATCAGCACGTGAAGCAGCTGCAACGGAGTCTTTCGGACGACTTCGTCCGATCACCCACTCCTCCTGAGGTGATGGAACATGACGTGCGGTTCAGGACGGTCCTCTACCACCCCTACTTCGTCGACCCGGAACACGAATCGCGCTGGGCCGACAGTTGCCAGGGTGTTCCGATCAAAGAGTTCGACGTGAAGTGCGGATCTGACGTCGTGAGCAGCAACGACCGCTTACTCGGCAGCATCGTTGGCTTTCTCGTGGCGGAAGACAACGTGCATGCCCTTGCTGTTCGATCCGGCCTCGTCGGATTCACGCACGATGTTGTCGTCCCGCTCGAAGCCATCTCCGAGATCGTTGCGGACATGGTTCTTCTCGACCTCGATCGACACGAGTTCAGGAAGCTTCGAACGACTTCGGTTGTTTCTCCCGGCAGGAAGGGGCTGAGCCTCAGGTATCTGGCGAGGAACACGACGGCTCGAGCCTGGTACACGACGCGAGACCGGGTTCGTGCAGTCCTCGTGGACTAGCCGCCGCTGAGCGAAAGGAGGAAGAACGCTGCCTGCAAATCCGCACAATCGAGGCCTCTTCGAGAACCTGAGCCCAAGCCTCGTCGGCTGCCCCAACCGCATGGGCATGGACGGTGCCCGGACCCCAGCGGAGCTTGGCGTCCTCCTTCGTGCCGTAGGCGTGCGCGACGCCTGCGTCGACTTCCCATCGGCGCCCTTGCCCGTGTCGCTGCGCACTTCCCAGCCACGGGCCGCCGCTGTAGGGATGGATCAGTTGTCCACTGGAGGTGACCGCTGTTGACCCTTGGTGACCGCTGTTACCGGGTGCGGAACCCTCTGCAATTAGCTACTGGATTCGCATGCCGGAGATCGCCCGGCTGATGACGAGCTGCTGGATCTGCTCGGTGCCTTCGAAGATGTCGTGG
>JABDJC010000085.1 GCA_013003395.1 Acidimicrobiia bacterium | reverse complement strand
GTCTGGCACTTGCGGCGGCGTGGGAACTCGTCGCCCGCCTGCAAACGCGGGGAGCCGAGCTCGTTTCGCTGATTCTCCTCGCGGCCATCGGACTGCATCTGATGGCGTCCTCAGCCAACCTCGTAATGCTCTTCCTGGGACTCGAAGTGGCGTCGATCAGCTTGTACGTGGTTGCGGGCTTCACCCGCCACCGGGTCACTGCCGACGAATCGGCGATGAAGTACTTCCTGCTGGGTTCGTTCGCCTCGGCAATCCTGCTCTATGGCATCGCGCTGGTGTTCGCCGCCACGGGATCGACGTCGATCTACGGCGCCACGGGAGTTGCCGCGACGCTCGACACCGTGTTGCTGCGGAGCGACGGAGTGCTTCTGGCCGGCATTGCGCTGATCATCGTGGGTCTGGGGTTCAAGATCTCCGCAGCCCCATTCCACCAGTGGGCGCCCGACGTCTATCAAGGCGCACCAACCGGCGTAGTCGGATTCATGGCCGCAGGCGTCAAGATTGCAGGGTTCGCCGCGATGGCCAGAGTCTTGTCTGTCGCTCTTGGAACGCGGGCCGACGACTGGGCGCCCGCGATCGCGGTGCTGGCGGTTGCTTCGGTTCTCATCGGCTCCGTCATGGCGATCGCGCAAAGCGACATCAAGCGGATGCTGGCTTACTCAGGCGTCGCCCACGCCGGTTTCATGCTGACCGCCATCGTCGCCGGCGTCGAAGGCATTCCATCGCTTTGGTTCTACCTGGCGACCTACGCGATTCAGCTGATTGGAGCGTTCGCCGTGGTCGGTGTCGTGGGCGGATCGGCAGCTGGTGGCTCGGCCATCGACGACTACGCCGGTTTGGGTGAGCGAGCACCAAAACTCGCTGTGGCATTCACGATCTTCATGTTGGCGATGGGCGGCATCCCTCTGACGTCTGGCTTCATCGGGAAAGCGGGCGTATTCAGTGCTGCCATCTCGGCGGACTATCTGTGGTTGGCGATCGTCGCTCTGGTCGGCGCCGTCGTTGGCTTGTATTTCTACCTGCGTATCATCGTCGTCATGTACATGCGTCCTCCGGCCGAGGCACCCGGAACGGCCATCGCCGCGCCGGCTGCGACTCAGATGTCGCGCCTTGTGATCTGGGTGGCCGCAGTTGCCACGATCGCGCTGGGCATTGCGCCGTGGCCCCTGTTGCATGTCGTGCGCGATGCTCTCCCGCTCTAAGGGCTTCTTCGCTCTCGCGTTGCTCGTGCCGCTTGCGGCGACTCTCGTCAATACGTCGCGTTACATCGTTCAGGAGGGCGCCGTCGAGAACGGCGATCAGTACGTGGCGACTGAAGGCGCCGTCGTGGAAGGGGTGGTCGACGGCGACCTGACGATTGCCACGTCTGAACTGTTCGTCTCTGGAACCATCGATGGGGACCTCGAATTCGTATCTTCAGGCCCCGTGACGATCACCGGTACGGTGACGGGCTCGATCCGCGGGGTGACGCTGGGAGCGGTGGTGATCGCCGGCGACGTTGAAGGGGATGTCGTGGTCGCTGCGGGCAGCCTCGACATCCAAGGAGCTGTGTCAGATGACGTTCTGGTGTTGGCGGGCAATGTGCAGCATCGCGGATTCATTGGCCGCGACCTGCGAGGACAAACGTTCGAGACCTCGGTTGACGGCGAAGTGGGCCGCGACGTCGAGCTTTCGGTGCAGTTGCTGGAGATTTCGTCGTCTGCCCAAGTCGGGGGCGACGTCATCTACCGCTCCGACTCGACTGCGCAGATCTCGGCTGCCGCTGACATCGTTGGCCAGCAAGCGCATCTTCCCGCTCGGTACTCGTTCTTCGTGCGTGTTGCCATCGGTCTGGCAACCGTGCTCAGCTTCCTGGCGTTTCTGGTTTCGGGCATCGGACTCTTCTGGATCTTCCGCAGGGCTGCTCCGCGAGCCTCAGCGTTCGTGTTGCTCCATCCGGTCCGAGCCGTGCTGGCCGGCCTCGGATTCATGTTGCTTCTGCCTGTCGCGCTGGCGGTTCTGCTTTCAACGCTGGTCGGCATACCCATTGCGCTGCTCGGACTCGTCATGTTCGGCCTCGTGTTCATCTTCGGGCCGGTTCCCACGTTCGCTGCCGTCGGCGAGAAGTTGCTGAGAGGAAAGGGCGGCCTGATCGGGGGATTCGTTGTCGTTGCCGTCCTGTGGCGTGCGGTGCTTTGGCTCTTCCCGCCAGCGGGGCTTGCGTTCTATCTGGGGGCGTTGGTATTCGGTGCCGGAGGCTGGTTGATCGGTGGGTGGGAGCTGCGAAACGACCGGATCGAGAAGGACGAGAGTGTTCCCGTGGTCGTCGAGAACGACGCCGACGACTGGGAGCCTCCGCTGCCGCCACCCGGCGCCCGGGAGACCGAAACCGAAGTGGTCGAACAGGATCCGATTGCGGTTCTCGGGCGTGACTCGACTTCGTCCGCCGAGACGCCGTCGAGTGAGACCACAAATGGCGGTTGAGTAGCAACGTTGCGTTACCGCCGTTACTCTCCGGCGAGCTTGGATCTACAAAAGGGGAATGATTCCATGAGACGTATTGTCGGCGCGGCTGTCGCGCTGCTCACGATGTTCGTGGTGGCAGCACCTGTTGCTGCTCACGACATACCTATCGGCCAAGAGATGGCTGCGGTCTACAACTCGCCACATCTGGCAGCGGCCTTCGCCGCAGATCAGCCGTTGGCGAATACCGCCGTTCCAGTCATCGATGCGCCGTGTGAGGATGGCTTCGCTGCGGGATATGCGTGCTCAAACGTCGATCTGCTCGCCTTCATGCCTCTCGCCGATGTCGGCGGCGGCAGTGCGAACGACATCTGGGGCTGGACCGACCCTGTGACTGGCGAAGAATATGCGCTGTTGGGCAAGACCACGGGCACCGCATTCATCAACATCACGGACCCGTTGGCGCCGGTGTATCTCGGCGATCTTCCGACTCAGACGTCCTCATCGTCGTGGCGGGACCTCAAGATCGACGGAGACCATGTCTTCATCGTCAGTGAGGCATCGAACCACGGTATGCAGGTGTTCGACCTGACTCGGCTCCGGGGCGCAACCGGCGTCACGACGTGGACAGTCGACGCTCACTACAACCAATTCGGCAATGCCCACAACATCGCCGTCAACGAGGACACGGACTTCGCGTACGCCGTGGGTACTGGCACCTGCTCAGGTGGACTCCACATGATCGACATCTCCGATCCTCTCAACCCGACCAACGCGGGTTGTTTCAGCAGCGACGGATACACCCACGATGTTCAGTGCGTTGTGTACAACGGCCCTGACGCTTCACACGTCGGCTCGGAAATCTGTATCGCGTCGAACGAGGACACGGTCACCGTCGTCGACGTCACCGACAAGAACGCCCCAGTGCAGTTGTCTCGTAAGCGTTACCGCAATTCGAGCTACACCCACCAGGGATGGTTGACGGAGGATCACAAGTACTTCCTCCTCGACGACGAGCTCGACGAGGCGAACCGTGGTCTCGGGACGACCACCTACATCTGGGACATGACGAACATCGATTCGCCGGTGATGATCTCTGCTTCGTCCAGCACCAACCCATCGATCGACCACAACCAGTATGTGCTGGGTGACTACAGCTACCAGGCGAACTATCGCTCGGGACTTCGCATCCAGGACATCTCCAATGTGGCGAACGGAACCATGACCGAAGCCGCTTTCTTCGACATCTACCCCGGCAGCGATTCGGCCGCCTTCAATGGAGCGTGGAGCTCGTTCCCGTACTTCGACTCGGGTGTCGTCATCGTTTCGGGTATCGAGCAGGGTCTGTTCGTGTTGAGGGCGAACCTCGACAGTGAGCCACCTCCGCCACCGCCAGACGATGTGATTGCACACGTGGGTGATCTCGATGCGTCTGCGTCTATCACGACGGGCAGTCGCTACAAGCTCGACGTCACCGTTGCCGTGCACGACGCAGACGACGTTGCGGTGGCCGGCGTGACCGTGTCCGGGACGTTCTCGAACAACCAGACGGGTTCGTGTGTGACCGCGACGGACGGCACTTGCGAAGTGTCGAACGAGCGATTCAGCACAAGGCGCAACCCCGAGGCGTCGTTCACGGTCAGCTCGGTGTCGGCCACCGGCGTCTCATATGACGCGGCGGCGAACCACGATCCCGACGGTGACAGCGACGGCACGACCATTCTGGTTACGGCTCCCTGATCGCAGTCACACCAATCGACCAACTAGGAGGGACCCGCATCTGCGGGTCCCTCCTGCGTTGCTGGATAGCGCCGAGTGCCGGAACCTAGTTCGACGACGCTCCGGGGAAGACGACGATCTCGTCGATCGCCAGGGACACCCGTTCTCCGGTTCTGAACAGCGGCGTCGGGCCGATCCGCGACCGGAGCCTGAGTCCGTCTGGCATGTCGAGGTAGACCAACTGGTCATGGCCGTAGAACTCCCGGCCGGCGACGCTGACCGCGCCGTCCTGGTCGGGAATCGGATGAACCCATTCTGGACGGATCATCACGGTCACCCGGCCACGGTGCTCGCTCGGATTCGGGAAGCTGCCCAGGGACGTCTCGACCATGCCAACCGCCGCATGGCCGGCTATGAAGACACTCTCTCCGACGAAGTCGGCAACCCAGGCATCAACCGGATGGCCGTAGACGACGTCAGGCGATCCCACCTGCACGACGGCGCCTTCTCGCATCACGGCCACGACGTCGGCCACCGAGAACGCTTCTTCCTGATCGTGCGTGACGAACAATGCCGTGGCGTCGGCCGAGGTGAGAATGCTGCGGACCTCACGTCGCATTCGATCCCGTTGCGGGGCGTCGAGGTTGGAGAACGGCTCGTCGAGGAGAATCACGTCAGGTCGGGGAGCGAGCGCCCTCGCCAAGGCGACTCGCTGCTGTTCACCGCCAGACAGTCGGTGCGGCATGTGGGACTCGTACCCTGCCATTCCGACGAACTCGAGCACCTCGGCAATCCGCTGCGGGTCCTTGGTAGCGAGTCCGTAGCCCACGTTTCCGCCAACGGAGAGGTGAGGAAACAAGGCGTAATCCTGAAACACCATGCCGACGCGCCGTTTGTGGGCAGGCACGTCGACGTTGAGTCCGACGACTTCGCGCCCCGAGATCGAAATCGAACCCGTGTCAGGCGACTCGAAACCGGCGATCACTCGCAGGGCAGTCGTCTTGCCGCATCCTGACGGCCCGAGGAGCGCAAGGATCTGACCCTTCGGCACGTCCAGTTCGAATCGATCGAGCGCAACCCGCTCGCCGAAGCGCTTGGTCAGCCCGTGGGCGTGGATGGCGATGTCGTCAGAGCGTTGGGTCATGTTGGCGTCTCGCGGGGTCGGATCACAAGCAGATACATCGGCACCGCTGACACGGCCAATAGCAGTAGTGCTGGAGCTGCAGCCCGAGCGTAGAACAGGTCGTTGGCCGATGACCAAATCCGCACCGCAAGCGTGTCGAAACCCGTCGGGCGAAGCAGGAGCGTTATCGGGAGTTCTTTCATCGTCGTGAGGAACACCAGAACGCCGCCGGCCGCCAGACCTCGGTACAC
>JABDJC010000078.1 GCA_013003395.1 Acidimicrobiia bacterium | reverse complement strand
CCCTGAGAAGGCGACACGAGAGGCTCGAACGGCTGCAATCCACGCCGTTCATAGCTCGACCTGACGCGATCGCCCTTCACCCGTTGTACCCCTCCTGGCCTCCCCCAATCACCGACTACGTCTGCGGGGGAGGAAACCGAACGTCGCCCACAGCAAGCGAAGCGAGCGTTGCTCTGTCCCCCTCGCGAGCGCAGCGAGTGTTGGGGGGACAGCGGCCTCCGAGGCCGCAGGGGGGCATCACCGTACGAGGACCTTCATGCCGGTTGGCCACCGCGTTGTGGTCTATTCGGATGCTCTCGACCATCTCTGCACAGTGGGAGAAGGTGGAGATGTCAGCCCCGCCGAGCACGCCGTGTAGATCTGCAATGAGTCCGCGCTGCAGTCTCTAAAAACGCTCTAGCGGTATTCGGGGTTTTCGAAGTCGAAGCGGCAGCCTGCCTCCCAGTGTGAGCGCTGGTTGCCGTGTGCGGGGTAGCCGCCTCTGTCTTTGAGCATGCGGGCCATGTGCATCAGGTTCCACGTCATGAACGTGGTGTTGCGGTTCGTGAAGTCGTTCTCGGGACCGCCCGAGTCCTCATCGAGGTAGGAGGGCCCCGGTCCCGCAGCGCCGATCCAGCCTGCGTCGGCCTGCGGAGGCACGACGTAGCCGAGGTGCTGCAACCCGTAGAGGAGACTCATCGCGCAGTGCTTCACGCCGTCCTCGTTGCCCGTCACCAGGCAGCCACCGGCCTTGCCGTAATAGGCGTACTGGCCCGCCTCGTTGAGTTGGCTCGAGTTGCCGTACAGCCGCTCGATGACCCTGGTCGCCACGGACGACTTCTCGCCCAGCCAGATGGGCGTACCGATGACGAGGATGTCGGCCGACTTCACCTTCTCGTACAGCATCGGCCAATCGTCCTTCTCGACGCCCCATTCGGTCATGTCGGGGTAGACGCCGGGGGCGATGTCGTAGTCGCGAGCACGGATGTTCTCCACCGATACGCCGTTCGACTCCATGATGTTGATCGAGATGTCCATCAAACCTTGGGTGTGCGACATTCGATCGGACGGCTTGAGGCTGCAGTTGATGTACAGCGCTGAGAGATCCGAGAAGTCCCATTCTTCCGCGTCGGTTGGCTCTATCTGTTGGTCACTCACGATCCGCCCCTCTTCGATGGCATTCCCTCGCAAGCTAGCGAATGTCGATCTTCAACCGAGCGGTGGCGATCACCTCTGAGCGGACGTCAGGATCACCAGCTGATCGTGCGGCGGATCACAGCAACCCGATGACGTCGGGCGACGCCACGACTTCTCGCCGGTTGGCGTATGCCTCGTGATTCGCATCGATGTAGTCCAGGTCGTACCGGTAGTTGACCATGATGCCGAACGATCGTTGGATGCCAGTCTGTGTCGGATTGGCCATCCAGTTGACCCGTTCGAGCCGGGCGCCGTTCGTCAGGTGAAAGTGCTGGACGCGCTCTTCAACCCGACCGTCGACTCGCTTGGCCTGCAGGAGATAGCGAGCACACCACCGCAGCAGCTCTTCACGATGCGGCTCCAACTGTTCTGCGGTGGCGACGCCTTCTGGCTCGTCCAGGATCGGCCGCAACGCGTCCAATTCCGGGTTGGCGGACTCGGCCGCGTGGGCCACCAACCAATCGCGAAAGCCGGGTAATGGGGACAACGTCGCGAACCGATCGAGATGAGGAAGCTTCTCGGCGAGATCTGCGACCACTCGCTTGATGAGGAAATCGCCGAGCGGGATCCGAGCCAGTCCCTCCTGACAGTTCGATATCGAGTAGAAGACTGCGGTGTCGGCTTCGAGCGGATCCACCAGTGGTGCGTCGGGATCGAGCAGCGTCGGCAGATGGTCTGCCAGGCCTTGGAGCAGAGCGACTTCGACGAAGATGAGGGGCTCGTCCGGCATCTGAGGATGGAAGAAACCGAACATCCTCCTGTCCTCTGACAACCGGTTGCGCAGGTCACGCCAGCCTGCAATCTCGTGCACGGCTTCGTATTCGATCAGCTTCTCGAGGATGGCAGCCGACGTGTTCCAGTCGATCGATCGCATTTCGAGGAATCCGATGTCAAACCAATTTCGGAGGAGGCGAGCGATGTGATGGTCCAGCTCACGAAGTGCCGATGACCTTTCCGGGATGCGTCGGAGGTCTGCACGAAGATCGACAACGAATTTGGTCCCAATGTCCAAACCGTTGAAGAGTGTGAGCAGGTCTCGTGCTGGAGGTCGGAGCGTGTCTTGCAGATCGAACCGCGCCTGCTCTCGATTCGATGCGTCACTGGCCGACTGATAGCGGGAGATGGCTTCGGCGACGTCGGCCTCTCGCACTGCGTAGTCCTCGGCGAGCATCGTCAAGAAACGTGTCCTGCCAACTTCGCTCAGCGCAAGGTATATCTGACCGATTTCGGCGGCCGTGGCTCGCGCAGCCACTGCACTCGTCTGTGAGAGGCTCCGATCGATCAGGGCCCTGATCTCAGACACATCTTCGAGGTCCGGCGAGAACCCGGCAGGCAGAACTTCTCCGTCATCGGCGCCCAGGCGCAACGCGCGTCGGAAGCGCTCAAACGTTCGGTCGAACAAACTTGCCATGAGAACCATTCTGATAGCTATCGGCGTGAGCACGGCGCGCAATGAGCCATCCGTCCGCTGGCGAGAGAGTCAGCAGGGCGTCTCGAGAATCGACGTCACCCTGGAACCGGGTCCATCTCTTCTCTGCAGTGACGGGGTGCTCGTAATTCCTCGCCGTGAGTTTGGGTCACCGACAAGCGCATCCCGCATACGGTGCAGACGAACGGCATGTCGACCAGTTCGATGTCTTCAGGATCAGGTTCGGGAGGCGGCGGCGTCGCCAGCTGGCGTATCACCCACAACGACAGCGCAAAGAAGCTGATCCCGATGACAATCGCAACGATGAGGCGCAGCCACAGCATGTGGTTCTAGAGGCGCTCGATGATGGTTGCGTTGGCCATGCCGCCACCTTCACACATCGCCTGCAACCCGTAGCGGCCGCCGGTGCGTTCGAGTTCGTTCACCAGCGTCGTGAGCAGCTTGGCTCCCGAGGCACCGAGGGGGTGACCTAGGGCCATTGCTCCGCCGTTGACGTTCACCTTCTCGTAGTCGGCACCGGTTTCCTTGAGCCACGCCCCCACGACAGAAGCGAACGCTTCGTTGATCTCGAACAGGTCGATGTCGTCGATGGTTAGGCCCGCCTTTGCCAGCGCTTTCTCTGTGGCGGGGATCGGCCCGGTCAACATCATCACGGGGTCAACCCCCGCAATTGCCATCGACACGAAACGTGCTCGAGGCTTGAGACCGAGTTCGTTGGCCTTCTCCTCGCTCATGATGAGGACCGCAGCCGCACCGTCGGAGATTTGCGACGAGTTGCCCGCGGTGACGACACCGTCCGGCTTGAACGCTGGGTTGAGTCCGGCAAGAGCTTCTTTCGTCGTGGTGGCTCGGATGCCTTCATCACGCGTCATCGCTTCGGTAGTGCCGTCTTCCAACTTCACATCCACGGGAAGGATCTCGTTGTCGAAGCGTCCTTCAGTCGTCGCCCGATCGGCACGCATGTGCGAGTTGTACCCGAGTTCGTCGAGCTCTTCACGAGTCAGCGACCACTTCTCAGCAATCATCTCGGCAGAGATGCCCTGTGGCACCAGTCCGTTGTCGTAGCGCTCGATCATGGCCGGTCCGAAGGGGATGCCCGGTCCTTGCTGCATGGTGACGCCCATCGGGACTCGACTCATCTGCTCGACGCCGGCGGCAACGACAATGTCGTACACGCCTGCCATCACGCCTTGTGCAGCGAAGTGTGCGGCCTGTTGGCTCGAGCCGCACTGACGGTCGATGGTTGTGCCGGGGACGGATTCAGGAAAACCCGCGGCGAGAGCAGCGTTGCGACCGACGTTGACCGACTGCTCGCCCGTTTGTGAGACGCATCCCATGATGACGTCTTCGATGAGAGCGGGATCGAGGTGGTTGCGCTCGGCGAGTGCCTTCAAGGTCTCGGCTGCCAGATCGACGGGATGCCAGTCTTTGAGCTTGCCGTTGCGCCTACCGGTTGGAGTCCGCACGGCGTCGACAATCACTGCGTTGCGCATCGGGACCTCCAGGACGCGAACAAAAGTTCGTGGAGATGATCGGGTTCGAACCGACGACCTCCTGGTTGCAAACCAGGCGCTCTGCCAACTGAGCTACATCCCCGGGCGGAAGCAATGTTACCTGCTCTCCAAGCCACTCAATCTGGCTCGTTGACAACAACCATCAAACGGCCTCAGCTCTTCCGACTCGCTTGCATTTTCTTCCATGTGGTCGGTCGCGACGATTGTCTATGGTCTCTGCCTGGACCGCCCCATCAACACGCTCCGCGCAACCCAACGGAGGATCCATGCGAAGAGTTCTGGTCACCGCCATCGCCCTCATGATGACGATCGCCCTCGTACCCGGTGCAGCAGCTGACAGCGCCCCCGCTGTCGGCGCCATGGACCTGAGCGGCGAGATCGACGGCGCGCCTTTCAACATTCGAGTTCCCGAGGAGTGGAACGGCACGTTGCTGGTGTACGCCCACGGCTACCGCGACAAGTTCGATCACCCCGGTGACTCGACCGACCGCGACGCCGAGGGCGGCAAAGACACTGACGCCGCACCTGGCGGCGACGCCACCGAGGACGCGCTGTTGGGTCTCGGGTACGCGGTGGCCGGCTCCCTGTACAAGGACGACGGATGGGCCGTGCGCACAGGCATGGTCGACACCGTGGCACTCACTCAATACTTCTCGCGCACGGTGGGCGAGCCCGATCGCACCATCCTGTGGGGGTTCTCCATGGGATCGCTCGTCACCTACGGACTCGCCGAACAGAACCATCCCGGGTTCGACGGCTACATCCCGATGTGTGCCGTAGGCGCGGGCGGCACCGGTGCCTGGGACGCCTCGCTGACACTGCTGATCGCGTACGAATCCATTTTCGGTATGCCCGCCGAATGGGGCACGGCGGCCGACATCGACAACGATCTCGACTTCGAGACCGAGGTGTTCCCGACGCTCTTCGCCCAGGTGAGCGATCCGAACAACGTCGTCCTGTTCGACTTCATCCGGTCGGTCAGCAAGCTTCCGGTAGAGGACTTCTTCAGCGGTTCCAACTGGCTGTTCACCGACATGTACTTCGGTACTGAGGCGAGGGCCGAGCTCGAGCGTCGCATGGGCGGCGTTCCGATGCAGAACGTCGGCCACGTGTACGACATTCCGGATGCAGATCGTGCGGTCTATGAGGCACTCGGCGTACCGGTCGACGACATCCTCGCTGCGATGAACTCGTACGACGTCGTTGCCGACAGAGACGCTCGCATGAAGCTGCGAGGCGCTGTGGACTATCGGGGAGCGATCAGCAAGCCGGTGCTCTCTGTGCACACTCGGGCCGATGGTCTGGTTCCCGTCGAGCACCAGAGCGCGTACGCGTCGACGGTGGCCGCGGCCGGCAACAGTGATCATCTCGTCCAGGCATACACCGACTCGGTGGGTCATTGCACGTTCACACCCGAGCAGCTATTGACCTCGCTCGGAGCGATGGAGTACTGGCTGGCAACAGGGACTGCACCCGGACCCGAGTTCTTCCCCGAAAGCCTCGGCTTCATGAGTGACTTCACTCCTGATCCGTGGCCATACCCGCTCACGAAGTAGCGGGCGGAGTGCGACTGGAGGCGGGGCGATTCGCCGCCCCGCCTCGTCGCGTCGAGAGCTAGATCGCTCGCATCCGGTTGTTCCGGGCGTTGTGTTCGACTTCAGCCAGACCCAGAACTTCGAGCACTGGTGGCACGTAGTTACCGAACCGCCCGCGCAAGCCCTTCTTGAATCCGCACCACCCGCCGACCGGGTTGTCGGGGCTGCGACCCCACGCTTCGACCGTGTCGGGCTTGGCCTCCTTCTGCTCGTCGGCGTTGCCGAGCGGCATCCAGTCGCCGTGTTCTTTCAGCATCGCGTGCAGGTCTTCGATGCAGCTCAGGTGGTACCGCAGCTCGGTCTTGCCGACCTTGACCACGAGCGCCGGCGGGTCCGCCAGCTCGTCGCGAAACGCGATGAACTCCGACTTGCCGGGCGGGGTGGTGAGCAGCCAGGGGTCTTCCGGCGTGCCCGAGCCTTCGTAGGAGACCGTCATGTCGAGCGTCCCTCGACCTTGGCCTTGAGGCCGGCGGCGAACTTCTCGAACGACGGCTGCAGGTCGGGGATTGCTTTGTACATCATTGCTGCCAGTGGTCCGGTGTATTCCTCGCGCATGTGGAACTCGGTCTGGTTGCCTTTCGGGGTGAGCTTGTAGGTGCGCTCTCCCTTGAACAGTCCCAGCGGCATCCCGTCGGAGAAGACGAAGTGGTGCGGCGGCGAGCACTCGGACACATTCAGCTTGAAGGTCCGCTTGGGTGCCACCTCGGACACCAACTTCACCTGATTGCCGGCCTTGATCTCGCCGTCGAACTGCAGCACGCTGGAGTCCCACGAGGTGAACCCGGCCCCGTCGCTCATGACGGGCCAGATCTGTTCTGGCGTGGCATTGATCGTGGTCTTCGTCTCGTAGAACTTCATCTGCTCCCCTTCGTCGCTCCCTGCAACGTAGAACGGCTACATGACATCTTCTGTCATGTACGCCACAATTGTTCGCATGCGTGCCGATCGTGTCGTTTCAATGATGCTATTGCTCCAGGAGCGGGGTCGCATGACGGCACCAGAGTTGTCCGTCGAGTTGGAGGTGTCGGTGCGCACGATCATGCGCGACATCGAGGCGCTCGGGGTTGCCGGCATTCCGGTGTATTCGGTTCGGGGTCCGCAGGGCGGGTTCGAGATCTGGGGCGGGTTCAAGTCGGTACTGCGGGCGATGTCGGCCGACGAAGCCGCAGCGTTGGCGTTGATGGCAGCTCCGGGTCATGCGAGTGCCTTGGGTCTCGGCGACGTGGTGGAGCGTGCTCGCCGCAAGCTGCGAAATGCCATGCCGGCCGAGTTGGCCGTCGAGGCCGAGGCTTTGGATCACCAGTTGGTGATCGATGCCGAACCGTGGGGCGGGGGTGTTCCGATCCAGGCGTTGCAGTTCTTGACGGTGGCGATCAAACGCCGACGCGAGATCCGGGTGCAGCCAGTTGGCGGTTCGGAGCTGACCGTGCACCCGCTCGGATTGGCCCACAAGGTTGGCGAGTGGTGGCTCGTCGCCGTTGTCGACTCGATGGTGCAGGCCTTTCGGGTGATCGAACTGCGTGGCTACGCGACGACCGGAAGCCGCTTCGAGCGACCAGTCGACTTCGACCTGTCGACCTGGTGGCGCAATCATGTGGCGACGGCGTCGCCCTGAAATCGGCCCGATCCATGGCTGGTACACTCCCGCTTCGTTCGGGCCCATAGCTCAGCTCGGTTAGAGCGCATCCCTGATAAGGATGAGGTCGCTGGTTCAAATCCAGCTGGGCCCACCAAGCAAATCCCTTGCCATGCAAGGGGATTTCGCTTATCTGGTGGGGAGCCGGGTCACGGCGAATGCGGGCCGCGTCAGCACCGCGTCAGCACGAGAAGCGCGCCAGGTGCCGTTCGTTCTCTATTCGGCCAGCGACTATGTGTTGGTTCGATAATCCGGTAGCACGTCTGCGGCGACTTTCTCGAAAGCGGACATCTGATCGTCGCGAGGGATTGGAAAGAAGAACTCCTGAACGCCAATCTTGGTGTAGCGGTCGACGAGACCACGGAAGCCATCAGCGGACGCCCAGGGCTCGAGGGGCGGAAAGACAAATAGAGCCCGTCGGAGAGCCTCCGGGTCACGCCCGAGTTCTACAGATGCCTGTCGGAGGAACGAGATCCTCGACCGAGTTTTCGCTTCGATTTCGTCCGCGTCGGCAAAACCACCGAACGTCATCCAGCGATCCGCGTGCTCAGCGGCGAGTCGCAGCATTCGAGGTCCTTCCGCAGCCACCGTCAGCGGTGGTCGGGGAGTCTGGAACGGCCGAGGACTCACCGCTGCCTGTTCGAAGGTGTAGAAGCGACCTTGGTAACGATCCAAGCGACCTCGGAGGAGCCCGTCGACAATGTCAAGCGCCTCCCCGAGCCGGGCGACACGTTCGGCCGGACTCCAGATCTCGACTCCAGACATCAAATGGTCGGTCTCATATACGCCGGTTCCGAGCCCGAGATCCAAGCGCCCATCGGACAGCTGGTCAACTGTTGTCGCTTGTTTGGCCAGTAGGACCGGATCGCGGTAGATCAGATTGGTGACAAACACGCCGATACGGACGCGCTGGGTCATCGTGGCCCAAGCAGCCACCAGACTCCACCCGTCCATGACTGGATCCTCAGGAATACGAGGGTGGCGAATGTGGTCCCCGGTTCCCAGCGATTCGAAACCGTAGAGCTCAGCGAGGTCAGCCGCAGCTTCGGCCTCGGATCGATCCCTCGGAAAGGCGTAGATGCCAAACGTCAAACTCGCTCCTGATGACCCGAGCCAAACCATGTACCACGTTGCATCGCTAGACCCCTTCGGCTAGTTGGCGCTCGTACTCCGCTACATCGAACGTGCCGATTGAACTGGCGATCAGGCCTTCTTCGGAGAAGGTCCAAGCCTCCCAACCGTTGAACTGCACCCTTCTTCCAGTGCCACCTGGACCGGTGTTCGTCCCCTCATACGTCCACAGGTACACCGCTTTGTCTCCGGCTCCCCGCACAGCATCCATAATCACCACGGTGTCGGGGAAGGCGTCGTAGAAACCCTGAACCAGTTGAGCGATATCTGCCCTGCCGACTGCTGGAGCTCCGCCGTTTACGGCGATGGACCCCTCCTCGGCGAAGAAACCGGCAGTCGTATCGGCCTCGTGCGAGCACCAGGCGTCGGTGTAGCGGGCAGCGAAGTCCCGCAGCTCCTCTTGGTTCATCGCGTCATCCTATCCGTCACGGATCACCCAGCCCGGGCGATACCGCCCACCTAGCCGAGTGCGCCCAGATCGGCACCTCGGCGTGCGGTTCGTCAGCGTGGGCGGTAGACGTCACGGCGGTGTTGTACCCGGTGAATCAGGACGGTCTCGTCATCGTCGAAGATCTCATAAATGACTCGGTAGTCACCGCGGCGCGCCGACCTGAGCCCCTCGAGTTCGCCAACCAGGGGCTTGCCGAGCCGATGGGGGTTCTCGGCGATCGGCCCGAAGACGGTCTCCAATGCGGCGAGCCGCACCTTGTCAGGAAGTCGATTGAGGTGGCGCAGCCCCTCGGGCGTGATCTCAACCTCGTACATGAGGTTGCCTCAGACGTGATCGCTAAGTCGGAGCCGCTTGCCCTGAGACGCTTCTCGTCGCGACTCGCGTAGCGACTTCATGAGTTCATCGTCTCGGAGAATGTCGAGCGATTCCTCGAGCGATTCGAGATCGTCAGGGCTCATGAGAACGAATGACGGTCGGCCGTTGCGGGTCACCAGGATCCGGTCGTGTTGACCTTCAACCCGGTCGGCCAGCTCCGAGAGGTGTGCCTTGACTTCCGAGAATGGGAGTATGTCGCTCATACCGACATCATAGGTCAAAATAGTGACCTATCAAGACCCTCTCTCCCAGTGCGGAGGAAGGTCTGCAACAGCGAACGCCAACTACGGCGCACGACGCTAAACGACGAAAATGGCGCCAGAGCGCTGCGGTGAGGCGAGCTTGCCCGATCGACAACCCAGCGCCGCGTCAGCGAGAGAATGAAACGACGGGAACTGCTGCGAATCAATGAGCACCCAAACGCCCGTCACCATTGACGATTCGCGCCATCGCCCATTCCGCCGGGACCCCTGAGCATCCCTGATAAGGATGAGGTCGCTGGTTCAAATCCAGCTCGGCCCACCGATCAAATCCCTTGCGGTGAACGGACATTTCGCCTTTCAAGGGCGGACTCCGAGTGACGGCGCAT